>NZ_JANSIQ010000003.1:0-75989 GCF_047502685.1 Synechococcus sp. OH20
CCGTGGCTAATCCACTCTTGACCGAGTAGACTAGTCCTTCTTGAGTCCCCTGGCAGATGCCGGGGGATTTTTTTCTTCTACTGCCCCCTCCAATCTTTCTACCCAGGTGGGAGACCAAAATCGGCAAACGGTTTACCAGAATCTTTCCCCCAGTTTTTTCCAGTTAGAGTAGGGCTATTGCATCTGCAGGTAAAGGATATGGCGATCATTTCTTCTCGGGCTGTGGGGGCTGAGGATCCCGGGCAGCAGCAAAAGAGTTCTGCTTGCAGAGAAGGGATGGAGTTCCGCTCCCAGAACCGGGGCCGGCAAGCCGATGAGCTGTTGCAGCCACAGGCTCAGCCTGGCGAGGCTCAGGAAGAATCCCTGCGCCCGCGCACCCTAGCCGAGTACATCGGCCAGACGGAGCTTAAGGAAGTGCTTTCCATTGCCATTGCGGCGGCCCGGGCCCGCGGTGAGCCTTTGGATCACCTATTGTTCTATGGCCCGCCCGGCCTCGGCAAAACCACGGTGGCTGCGGTGCTGGCGGCAGAAATGGGATCCCACTTCTACATGACCACAGCCCCGGCGCTGGAGAGCCCCCGCGACATTGCCGGCTACCTGGTGCGCCTGAAGCGGGGGGATGTGCTGTTTATCGACGAGATCCATCGCCTGCCCAAAGTGACGGAAGAATTGCTCTACCCGGCCATGGAAGATTTTCGCCTCGATATCACCATCGGCAAGGGTCGCTCGGCCCGCATCACCTCTCTGCCCTTGGAGCGCTTCACCCTCATCGGGGCCACCACTCGCATCGGCGCCCTCACCTCGCCGCTGCGGGATCGCTTTGGCCATGTGCAACGGCTGCGCTTTTATGAGCCCCACGAGCTGGTGGAAATCGTGTTGCGCACTGCCCGTCTCCTGAACACCTCCATCGATCCGGAAGGGGCGACAGAGATCGCCCGCCGTTCTCGGGGCACGCCGCGTATTGCCAATCGCTTGTTCAAGCGGGTGCGCGATTATGCCCAGGTGCGAGGAGATGGCCACATCAGCCGAGAAGCGGCAGCCGCGGCCCTGGAGTTGTTCCAGGTGGATCCTATGGGGCTGGATTGGACAGATCGTAAGCTGCTGACGATCCTGGTGGAGCAGTTTGCGGGCGGGCCCGTGGGCCTGGAGACGATGGCCGCCGTGACGGGTGAGGATCCCCAAACCATCGAAGAAGTCTACGAGCCCTACCTGTTGCAGATCGGCTATCTGCAGCGCACACCCCGTGGGCGGGTGGTTACCCCCGCCGCCCTGCAGCACTTGGGCTACGCAGCCCGTTCCCTCACCCCCAGCCCCTCTCCCACAAGGGGAGAGGGGAGTTAATCTAGCTGCGATCGTTGCTGCCAACAGGGCTGAAACTGGGCACCACCAGCTCGCGGTTTTGCTTAGTGAGGCGGCCATACAGCTCTTGGGTGTTGGGGAAGTTGGCCGCCGGCAAGGTGGGGAAGCGGCGGTAGGGCACTGTATCTTCCCCGAAGAGATCCCGGTACTCTTGGGTATTCAGCAAGGCGCGCACAAAGGCCTTCAAACCCTGGGTGGCCAGGATCTGGTTGTACTTGCGGATCTCCTGCTGGTTCAGGGGCGCGCGGCCCAGGAAGTGCTTGGTGCCCAACTCGATCACCTTGGTGTTGGGATAGGGAGCGTAGAACTCAGAGCGGTACAGTTCTGAACACCCCAGCGCCTCGATGAACTCCTTGACGGTGATCTCGCCGTTGCGCAGCCTGGACTCGGCGGAGCTGAGCTCGGCACTGATGTTGTAAATGTCCATATCTCGCTCAAAGACCTGCCGGTAGGCGGCGCGGATGAGGTTGTTCACCTCGGCTTTGTTGGCCAGGCTGGTGAGCTTGAAGATGGGAACCTCCTGGCGCACCTTGGGCACTCCCTGCTGGGCCCGCCGCTGGATCTCCAGCTCGCCGGAGGGCATATCCTGCGGCTGGCCCAACTTGACAAAGAGGGGGATATCCTCATCAGTGCGAATGGGCTTGAGCGCCGCCATATCGCTGGATCCGGGGCGCATCCGCCGCAACGCCAGGCCGCCGGGGGTGAGGTAGCGCTCGTAGGGCACAATGTCTTCTCCGAAGTCCCGCTGGTACTCCTCGCTGTCGAGGATGGCATCCACCACCGCGTAGAACCCTTGCTTGGAGGCAATGTCGAACAGACGGTTGATCTCCTGCCGCCCGTAGGTGGGCCGGCCCAGCAGCTTGCGGTGGATAAACTCGATGGCTTTGCAAACATACAAGCTGGACCAGTACTTGTTGCGAAAGAGATCCGATTTGGCCAGTTGGCGCACAAACTCTTTGACGCTGATCTCGCCCGACTCCAGCTTGATCTCCCAGCGGGTTAGCCGTTGGCCTTCGTAGGGCACATAGCCATATAGCTGCTGGTAGCAGGCGCGGATCACCGCTTGTGTGGATCCCTCGCTGCCAACAATCCCCGCCCGTGCCCCCAACCGCCGACTGCGATCCCCAGGGGTTTGGGTGAGCTTGAAAACCTTGGGCCCCAAGCTGCCCGGATCCCCTGCCGCCCTGGGATTGGTGCGCTCGTTGGTGAGGGCAAAGCCGCGCCGGATGAGGATGCGCTTGACATCCTTGTTGAAGGGGGCGGGGCTGGCGTTGAGGGAACGGGTCTCCTTGGGGAAGATGGCGCCAAATTGGATCTCCAGCGGGTCGTTGCCGACGCCATAGGCATGCTGATCCGGCAAAGGGCGATTGTAGCGGGCAAACAGGGTGATGAACTGGGGCACCTTGCGGCGGGGGGCAGCGTAGTTGTAAAGATCAAACTTGGCCCCCCAGTTGGCGCTGGTTTGGGCTTCCACCCCTAGCTTGCGCAGGTAGGGCACCGTCTCCTCGCCGAAGTAGTCGCCGTACTCGCGGCTATCCACCAGCGCATCCACCAGGCCGGCCAGACCCTTGCTGGAGATGATGGAGAAGTAGGTCTGCACTTCCTCGCGAGTTTCTGGGGCCCGTCCTAGGAAGTGGCGGAAGGCCAGCTCCACGACGCGGCTGTTGATGTAGGGCTCGTAAAACTGCTTGCGGTACAGTTCGGATTTGCCCAGGCGGCGGATGAACTCCTTCATGGAGATCTCGCCGTTTCTCACCTTCGATTCCAGGTCGGAAAGCTTGAGGCCGTAGGCACGGCGGATGTCTCGCTCGAACACCTGCCGGTAGGCGGCTTTGATCACGTCTTCTTTCTCGGCGTTGGACAGCCCCGGCTTCATGGCAAAAACGGGCACTTTTTCCGCCGCCAAGTTGTAAATCTGGGGGAGCTGTAGCCCCTGCAGGGGCAGGCCATCGGCGGTGCTGGCGTTGCGCTGCCGCAGCTTATCGGAGGGGGAAGGAGCGATGAACTCGCTCAGCAAGACATCGAAATATTGGTTGATGATGGCCACCGCCTCAGCATCTTTGCGGAAGTAGCCAGCGGCAGCCCGCTTCATTTCTTGAATGGCGACGATGGTGGCCTCGGCGGAGCAGGCGTTTTCGATGATCTCCCGCAGGCCACGGGTGTTGACGGCAATGATGCTGGGATCCCCGGCCACAAGAGCGTAGGTGACGTAGCGCAAGAACCAGCTCAGATCCCGCAGGGACTTGCGCATGTTGGCGGCGCCGTAGCGGGAGATGTTAATGGGGCGGAAGTTGGGGGGAATCTCCACGCCGCTGGCGCTGAAGAGGTTGCGGATGGCCTCGAGGAAGCCGCCGGTGGACTCCACGTAAAAGGCGGTGCCCAACTTAAAGGCTTCCTTCTCGTCCTGAGTGACTTCTGGCCGCTCCAGATAGGCCATGGGCGAGCCCCCCGTGAAGATGCGGTTGGCCGCCCGGCTGACGATGATTTCGGAGTTGGCCGCGATCACTTGGGCAATGTCCAGGCGTTTCAGGCCGCTGGAGAAAAAGTCCTCCAGGCGATCCAACTCGGTGCGTCCCAGATAGCGATCCTGCTGTTCTGCCTGGGAGATGGTCGATACGGGCACGGTTTGGTACAGACGGGGGCTGGAAACGACGGTGCCAGCGGATACGTTGATACCCATCGATCTCTTAAACTCCGTTTTATCGAAAAAATGGCCGACAAAGGCTGAGGACGGTGCCCTCCCATCGCGCAGCGGGCCATAGCCTTTGGGGTGAAGAGGCCGACCCACGCTCGAACCGATGTCTCTCCCTGAGCCGAGAAGGATTGATGCCGGAGGGAGAAGCCAAGCCTAGAATACTAGGGGGATGTGCCCAGAGTGGGGGGGTTGTTGCAGTTTGTAACACTGTTTCTCATCCACATAGACATGGCTCCCGACCCGGCTCTGCCCTCACATCCGTTGTTTTCCGTCTCCAGCCTTGAAGACTGGCAACAGGGGCGTTACGAGTGCCTTGTCCAAGCTTTGCAGCAGCAGCTCCAGCAGGGATCCCCCTCCTCAGAGCTGTATTGGGGGCTGGGAGCTGCCTATCTGCTGCTGGGGCGGGAGCTGGAGGCGCAGCTTGTGTGGCAAGAGGGCTTGGCAATGCAGACAGCCGGAGGTGTAGCCGAAGCCGAGGCTGTGCGTGGGTGGGCAAGGGAGCTGCAGGAGCTGGCAGAGGGGCTATGGGAAAAAGGCCATTGGCCGCAGGCGGCGGCTTTGTACCGACAGCTTGTGGAGCAGGGATCCCTTCCTCCCGATCTGGCGGCGCTGGCCGCCCATCGCGTTGGCCTAACCCAAGAGCGCAGCCGGCTGTGGAGCGCGGCAGCGGAGTGGTATGAGCGGGCTTGCCGGTGGGATCCAGCAGCGGCAGAAAGTTCTTGGCGCTGGGGCCTGGCGCTGCTCAAGTTGGGCCGGTTCCAGGAGGCCACCTCGGCCTTGGAGCAAGCCGTGCGGCTGCGGCCGGAGTGGGGGGATCCCTGGGTGCAGATGGGCTTGGCCTGGCTGGATCAAGGGGATCCGGCGCAGGCGGTGCGGTGTTTCCGGGAGGCGGAAGCGCGGGGCACGAAGACGGCAGAGCTCTACAGCTACTGGGCAGAGGCCCAGGTGCGGCTGGATGACCCGCAGGCTGCCTGGGAAAAGTTCCGGCAGGCGGTGGCGGCGGAGCGGGAGTGGCTGCAGGCGTGGTGCGAAGGCAGCGGCAGAGAAAGCCCGCTGCGGTCTGGACTGGAGCAGGCAGGCAGGGGAGAGGGGATCCCCCAGGACCTGGATTCGGCTTGGCGACGGCGCTGGGCTCCGGCAGGCTCTGTTGCCCAGGCCAGCCCCCTTGTAACCGACTCCTGGCCGCTGCCAGCCCAAGGCTACCTCACCACCCGGCAGTGGCATCAGGCCACAGGCGAAGGGGACTACCAAGCACTGGATCCAGGGGAGGTGCTCTGTCTGCAAGCGCCCCCTGTAGCTGATCCGGCCATTGGGCAAAAGCTGCGCCCGCAGCGGATCCCCCTGGCCGAGACTTTTGTGGCCCAGATCCCCCGCGGATCCGTCCATGTGGGCCACTATCCCCGCCACCTCTACGCCAGCTTTGCCAGTGCGGTGCTCACCCGCCGGGGAGAATTGCTGGCCGATGTCTCCCTCAGCTTGCCGCCACCGGAGTTTCTCGACTGGGACTGGGGGCCGGATCACCTGGAACACCACCCCATCTTGAGCTTACCCCACCTGCCGCCGCCGATCCCACTGGACGGCTCTGTCGCCCTCTTGCCGTTGGGAGCGGTCAATTACTTTCACTGGATGGTGGATGTTTTGCCTGCCCTTGATGTCCTGCAGCGGTCGGGCGCCCTCGGAAAAGACATCCCCATCTTGATCCACGGGTATCAAAGAAAACCCTTTCAGGTGCAGAGCTTGGCCGCTTTGGAGATCGCAGCCGAGCCCATCCTCAGCTTCGAGCAGGTGGGGGGATCCCATCTGCAAGCGCAGAACCTGATCGTGCCCTCAGCAGGGGCTCCGGCGGGGTGCTTGACGCCCAGGGGATTGGCGGTGCTGCGGCAACTGGCCCGGCCGAGCTTGTCCAGCGCTCCCTTGCTGCCGCGGCGGATCTACATCAGCCGTCGTGCTGCCCGCTGGCGGCGGGTGATCAACGAAGCGGAGGTGCTGGCGGCTTTGCGCCCCTGGGGATTTGTATCGGTGCAACTGGAAACCCTTTCTCTAGCGGAGCAAATAGCGCTGATGCAAGGGGCCGAGGCGGTGATCGGGATCCATGGGGCGGGCCTGACCAACCTCGCCTTTTGTCAACCCGGCGCCACCGTCATCGAGATCCTGCCCCGCAACGCGGTGCTCCCCTACTTTTGGATCATCGCCCAGGTGGCAGGGCTCAATTATTTCCCTTTGCTGGCGCCGGTCTGCGATCCAGCTTTGGTGGCCCTTCTTGCCAGCCCCGATTTGGATCGAGAAGATGCCTGGGTGCGGATCCCGGACTTGCTCAAGGTGCTGGAACAGACAGAGCTCAATTGATGGTGGGAAAATGCCTTTTTTCGAATTTACGAGAGTTCTGCAAGCCTCGCATTCAAGATGGGATCGGAGGGACTCGAACCCTCACGTTCTTGAGGAACAACGGATTTTAAGTCCGTAGCGTCTACCATTCCGCCACGATCCCCTCTAGCGGCAACAGTACTCTAACAGACCACAGGCCAGCAGGATCAGCCTGTAGGATCCGGTGGTGACCTGATGGGGTTGGAGTCGGTCGGTCAACCAGCCAAACAAGGTAACGGGGGATCCTACTCTTCTCGTGGATGACGATGGCGCGGATGGCTTCGATTGCCACAGCCCCCATGGCCGGGACCCCCACCTCGGGCACGTCACCGCCTGGGATCCCCCCACCTACTCAGGAGAGGCGCTCAGGCGGTAGCCGCGGGGGGTGATCAGCCGGCTGCCGTAGCGAAAGGTCTGCGAGTTGCCGATCAAGACCAGGGTAAACATATCCACCTGCTCAGGATCCAACTCCCCCAGCGTGGTGAGGTGGATGACCTCGCCGGAACGATAGAGGTTGCGGGCCACCGCCACCGGGGTGTGGGCGGGGCGGGCGGCCAAAAAGATCTGCAGGGCTTTGAGGAAGGGATCCAGCCGCTGCCGCGAGCGGGGATTGTACAGGGCCACCACAAAGTCGGCCTGGGCAGCCGCCTGCAGGCGTTGCTCGATGGCCGGCCAAGGGGTGAGCCGATCCGAGAGGGAAATGGCGCAAAAATCCTGCATGAGAGGGGCTCCCAGGCGGGCGGCAGCAGCCTGAAGGGCGGAGATCCCCGGCAGCACCTCCAGAGAGGGGCGGATCCCATCCCAGCTGCTGCGGGCCAAGTACTCCAGCACCAGCCCGGCCATGCCGTAGATCCCCGCATCTCCCGAAGAGATCACCGCCACCTGCAGCCCCTGCTGGGCCAGGGCAATGGCCCGCTGCGCCCGCTGCACCTCCTGGGTGATGGAAAAGGCTTCGCAAATCTGGCCCGGGTGTAAGAGGGGCGCCACCAAGTCCAGGTAGAGCTGGTAGCCGATCACCACGTCGGCTTGGGCCAGGGCCAGGCGGGCGGCCAAGGTCAATTGGGCGGGATCCCCGGGGCCGGTGCCAATCAGCCACAGGTGCCCGGCGCGAGGGGAATACTCCTGAGCCGCGCGGGCAATGGCCAGGGTACAAGCTCCCTCGCTTTCTGAGGCAAAGACCTGCTTGGGGCAGAGAAGGGTGGCTCTCCCCTGGGCTGGATCCTCATCCCCCGACATGCGCTGGGCGGCCAAGAGGGCAGCCGCCTCCGCCACCGAAGGGGTGCCCACGGCCTGCCGCACCGCCTCCGAAGGGTGGGGAACTGGGATCCCCGCCAGGGCCGCGGCAGAGAAGAACTGGATGGGCCAACCGTGGGCCTGGGCCAACTCCAGCAGTCCCGCCTCATCCCGTTTCAACTCCAGGGTGGCCAAGCCGGCAACGGCCTCGAAGGCCAGCCCCTGGGCCTGCAGCAGGCGGCGCAGGGATCCCTCCAGCCAGGCGCGGCTGGTGCCCCGCTCGCAGCCCACACCCACCCACAGCACCCGTGGATGCCAGTGAACGGTGGGGAGCTTGTCCAGAGAAGTTGTAGATTCGCTGATCCGGATCTGGGCCACTGCTTGGTCGGGAGCGGTGAGGAAAAGAGAATGATCCGCTGGCCAGGCCCGCCGCCAGAGCTGCGTGCCACAGGTTTGCTCAACGGCCACCGGCTCTCCCCGCGCCAGAGCGGCTGCCACCCCGTTCCAATCGCCGGCGCCCCGCTGCCAACCGTAGGGATCCCCCAGCAAATCCAAAGGCGGGATCCCCAGCCCTTCCGAGGCAGAGGTGAGGATGGGCTCGGCTCCCAAGGCAGCCGCCACCCGCCGCGCCAGCGCCTCAGCTCCTCCCACATGGCCGCCACAGAGGCTAATGGCCCAGCGCCCAGCTTCGTCCACCACCACCACCGCCGGATCCCGGTATTTGTCTTGCAAGAGGGGGGCAATGAGCCGCACCACCGACCCAACTGGCAAGACAAAGATACAGCCCTGCACCTGCGGCCAGCTCTGGGCCACCGCTGCCGCCAGGGGATCCCCATAGGCTTGCCAGGGGGGTGGCAGCGGCTCTCGCTGGGGGTTGGCCTTGCTCCAGCAGATCCACTCCTCCGGCAGCAGCGACAGCAAAGGCTGGGCCAAGCGGCGACCGCGCGGGGTAGGGGCAAACAGGGCAAGCTTCATCAGCCTAGGGATCCTATACTGGACTACAGAGCCACCCGCAAATAGACGAGTGCCAATGCCAACCCCCCTTGGACTGATGCTGCCGCTGATCCCCCTGGAGGTTCTGCTCTCCACGAAGGGGCTGATGTTTTTGTTGCTATCGGCCTATGGCGGGGCCATGTGGACATTTTTAAGTGGCGCTCCCCGGGTGTACACCATCATCGTGCCCGATCTGGAGCAGGCAAGGGGCTTCTACGAAAAGGTTTTGAAGCTGCCGGAGGCGGAGCTGCCGCTGCAGTACTACTACGGCTATGAGCAAAGCATGGTCAGCTCCAGCCTGGGATCGCCCTATTTTCCGGGAGATATTGGCCTCAGCCCTCACTTTGATACCAGAACCCGTCCCACTTCTGGATCGACACAACCGGATACCCCTGGCCTCTGGTATCAGCTCTCCGACACTGTGCAATTGCACGTGATCCTCGGCTCCACGGATCCCTACGGCAGTCCCTCCAGGCCCCCCTCTGTACCTGCCTACGGGGCGGCAGCCGGTCGCACTGGCGGCGTCCGCTATCGCCACACCACCTATGAACGGGAAGCCCTCAAAGCCCTCCTGAAGCGGATCAACAAGCAAGGGATCCGCAACAGCGTCCGCTCCGAAAAGCCTTTTGTCTTCTGGGTGCGCGATCATCAAGGGCAGATCATCGAATTTGCCGAAATAAAAGGATGAAGGGATCCCCTAAGATCGTTGAAGGAAGGGGAAGCAAAAAGTCGGCGAGGGGAGACGCCAACAGATGAAACGGATGCTGCTGCTGTTGCTGGGTTTGCTGTGGATCGGGATGTGGGGTGGACAGCCGGCCGTGGCTCTGTCGCGGGCCAAAGACAACCCGATGGTGGGCATCCAATCCCCAGCCAAAGACTTCATCACCACCGAGTCGGGCCTGCAATACTACGACATCGCTCAAGGCAGTGGGCCTTCACCTCAACCGGGGCAAACGGTGGTGGTGAACTATGTGGGCAAGCTGCAGGATGGCACCGTCTTCGATAGCTCCTATAAGCGCAATCAACCTTTCATCTTCACCTACGGAGTAGGGCAGGTGATCCGCGGCTGGGAGGAAGGTCTGGCCACGATGCGGGTGGGTGGCAAGCGGTACTTGCGCATTCCGCCGGAGTTGGCCTACGGCAGCCGCGGCGCCGGCGGCGTGATCCCACCCAACGCCACCCTTGATTTTGAAGTGGAGCTCCTGGCCATCCAGTAGACTCTGGACATCCACACCTAAGCTTGACTGGGGGTGGGGAAAGTCAAGGCGGTGAGATTGCAGGGCGCTGCGGCAACTCCCTTCTGGGTAACAAACCTGTCTCCGTCTGTGGAGCCCAATTTTCCCCCTGAAGCTCCTAGCGCAGAAAAAGCTCGCCTGCGCCAGCACTTCCGCCAAGTGCGGCAGGGGCTGGAACGATCCCTGATCGAGCAGAAAATAGTGGCTCATCTGGCCTCTCACCCCCAGCTTTTGGCGGCCAGAACCATCTTGGCCTACGCGGCCTTCGGCTCCGAGGTGGATCTGGGATCCCTGTTCGCCCTTTTCCCTGAAAAGCGCTGGGGGATCCCTCGTTGCTTGCCGCAGCGGCAGTTGGGATGGCATCGCTACCACCCAGCCGAGCTTGTTCCCAACCGCTGGGGGCTGCCGGAGCCCTCTCCCACCAGTGAGGTTATCGACCCTGCCGAAGCCGAGTTGATCCTCGTGCCCGCCCTGGCCTGCGACCGCTGGGGGAGGCGTTTGGGCTATGGCGGCGGCTATTACGACCGCTTTTTGGCCTCGCTGCCGGATCCCGGTGTGCCCAAGTGGGGCATTGTCCCGCAGGCTTGCCTGCTGCGGCAGCCTCTGCCTCAGGATCCCTGGGATCAACGCCTGGACGGGATCCAAACCGAAGAGGGGTTTTACCCGGCGGGGGATCCCCTAGACTAAGGGAGATGGGCCTTGGAGGAAAAACATGAGCCAAGTTTGGAAGAAGGGGCTTCGCTCCCTCTGCTGGAGCCTGGGCTGGGCGGCTTTGGCGGCCCTCTTGCTGGGCTTTGGCGCCATCCCCCTACAATTGAAGGATCTGCACATCACCCCCTGCCCGGATACCCCCGAATACACCAACCTGGTCACCAGCAACGGCAACCCCATACCGGCCAGGTGCATGTTCATCGAAGGGACGGTGGTGAACCGCTCCAAAAACACCTTGGTCAATGCGGATGTCTTCGGTCGCCTTTACGATGCCAACGGCAATGAGGTTCTGCCGGAGCGCACCCGCGTGGGAGCCATCGAAGAGGTTCCCCCCGGCGAAAGCCCCTTCTCCATTCGCATCTCCGTGCCTGTGACCAGCCCGCTGCCCTTGACCCTGGAGCAATTCAAGGCCAGCGGCTTCAGCGGCACCGTGCGCCGTTGACATCCAGTTGATCCTTAGAAGAGTTGGCGGGTGAAGTCCACCTGGGCCGGGCGCCCCGGCAAATGGAGCTGGGCAACCACCGGCGGGGTTTGGGCGATCAGCCGTCCCCGACGGAAAACGTACAGGCAAGCCGGTTTCAGGCGAATGGCTTCGACGGCATCGGCAGCCTGGAGCACCACCAAATCGGCATAGCAGCCGGGTTCTAGTCCGTAGCCTTCTAACCCCAAAATGCGGGCCGGGTTTTCCGTAACGGCCAAGAAGCACTGGCGCATCTGCTCATAGCCGGTCAATTGGGCAGCGTGGATCCCCATGTGGGCCACCTCCAGCATGTTGCCGCTGCCCAGGGGATACCAGGGATCCATCACGCAGTCCTGGCCAAAAGCTACTGTCAGCCCGGCGGCCATCAGCTCCGGCACCCGCGTCAGCCCCCGTCGCTTGGGATAGGTGTCGTGGCGGCCCTGCAGCACCAGGTTCACCAGCGGGTTGGCGATCACCCCCAGCTCTGCCTCGGCCATCAGGGAAATGAGTTTGCTCACGTAGGCATTGTCCATTGAGTGCATTGAGGTGAGGTGGGAGGCGGCCACCCGCCCCTGCAAGCCCAGCCGCTGCGTCTCGTAGGCCAAGGTTTCCACGTGGCGGGAGAGGGGATCGTCTGTCTCGTCGCAGTGCAGATCCACCCGCAGACCCCGCGCCGCCGCAATCTCGCACAGGGCCCGCACCGAAGCTGCCCCTTCGGCCATCGTCCGCTCAAAGTGGGGGATCCCACCCACCACCTCTACCCCCCAATCCAGAGCCTTCTCCAAGAGCTGCACCGCCCCCGGCGAGCGGTAGTAGCCATCTTGGGGAAAGGCCACCAGTTGCAAATCCAGGTAGGGGGACACTTTTTGCTTGACCTCCAGCAAGGCCCGCACCGCCAACAGGTTGGGATCGCACACGTCCACATGGGCACGGATGGCCAGGATCCCGCGCGCCACCGCCCAGTCGCAATAGGTCAAGGCCCTCTCTATCACTGCCTCTGGCGTCAGCAGCGGCTTCAACTCCCCCCAAAGGGCGATCCCTTCTAGCAAGGTGCCCGATTGGTTGACGCGCGGGATCCCGTAGGTGAGGGTGGCATCCAGGTGAAAGTGGGCATCCACAAAGGGGGGCGACACCAAGCGGCCACTCACATCGATTTCCTGCAGGGCAGTGGCTTGTAAGTTGTTTTCCAGAGCAACAATGCGGCCCCCTTCAATGCCGATATCAACCCCCTTGCGGCCATCCGGCAAATTGGCCCGACGCAGAATGAGATCCATAGGTTATGGCTATTTCAACTTGGGATGAGCGACTAAAGTTGTTTCAAGGGCTTCCCTCCCCCCACTAAGGTAGGGGGATTTCCAGTCCTACCTATAGTGAGAGTGGCCGCCAACAAGCAATTCAAAAAGTAAGGCTCATGGCCTCAGCCCCAGCTCCGGCCCGCCAAAGCCCTGCAGAGGATGAGCATATTCTGAGCTGGTCAGGCCCTTGGCCTGCACCAACACCCCAAAGCTCCCCAACCCCATCGGATCCAGGAGGGCGTGAAGAGCGTATCGTCGCTGCAACACCTGGCCCACATCCACAGCTTCGCCGTCAAGCGGGTCCTCAATTTGGCTGAGAGCGGCCAGCCGCTCGGTTAACCCCAGGTTCACCAAAAAGCTGCTCTGCCGGGTGAACCCCAGATACTTCAGCCCCAGCGATTCTCCCACCTGCTCTAGGGTCGTAAAGTCCACATGGGCCGTGAGATCCTGGGATCCCACCTGAACATAGGGATCCGTGTAGCTGCCGTGCCGTCGGTAGGCCAGGAGCGTGCCTTGAGCGCGCTGGGGGCTATAGTAGCGCTGGGCGGTGTGGCCGTAATCGACAGTCAGCACGTAGCCCCGCCGCAGCTTGCGGGCCAGGAGCTGCAACCACTCCAGGGCTTTCAAGTTCACCTCGGTTTGGTAACCGGACGGATAGGTTTCTATGGGGATCCCCAGACGGGCAAAATACTCTCCCAGCTCAGGAGTGGACAGATCCCCCAGCACCTCCCGGAAGTCGGCTGCGGCAGCATCGCCACAAGCGACGTAAATTTCCCGCAACGCTCCCTCTTGCACCTGCACCCGATGTACCGGAAAAGCATCCACCAGCTCATTCGAGAAAAAACAGCCGATGACCGAGTCATCCGGGATCTCATCCCAATCCAGCCAGCGCACCTTTTCCCCAAAAGGGGCCAGTCGCTCCTGCTGTAGCCGACGCAGATGGGCAGAACGCTCCAGGATCCCATATTCCAGCACCTGCCAAAAAAGGGGGTGAGCAGAGCGCACGTAGGTCAGCCAATCCTGGGCCAAACGGCCGCTGCCCGCCCCCATCTCGATCACCCTGAAGACAGAAGGCGATCCCAAAATATTCCAGAACTGGCGGATCTGCTCCGCCAACAGTTGGGCAAAATCTGCCGCCAGGTGAGGAGAGGTCAGGTAGTCGGTGCCAACCGGGGATCCCCGCTCGTAATAGCCCAGCCCCGGCTCGTAGAGAGCCCACTCCATAAACTGGGCAAAGGTCACCGGCCCCTGAGCGCGAATGCGGCTGCCGATCAACTCCTGCAACCTCTGTGTGGACCGAGGTAACAACCAAGGCAAACTCAGGTCGCGCCGGGGCTGCTCAGGAACGATCACAGGTGGGGGTTCCAAAGATCCAGACTCACTTGCTCAGAGGGCGACGCCAATTTTGGCGAAACTGACGGTTCGAGACCAACAGCAGCGGCCAGAGAGCCGATACCAGCCACTTTCCGGATCCCGAATAGACGCGATCCGCTTTGCGGGCCGAGTACCAGACTCCACCTGCATAAATTGCCAAGAGCAAAAAAGGCCACATCTCAACCC
Organism: Synechococcus sp. OH20; assembly: GCF_047502685.1. Classification (NCBI taxonomy): domain Bacteria; kingdom Bacillati; phylum Cyanobacteriota; class Cyanophyceae; order Synechococcales; family Synechococcaceae; genus Synechococcus; species Synechococcus sp. OH20. Next base: position 13,906 of record NZ_JANSIQ010000003.1, read on the forward strand.
ATCCTGTTAACGCTGCTCAGCGAGTGGGGATCTCCGATCAGTAGGCATCCTGCAGCTCATAAAAGTCAGGCGTGATGTAGTCTTTGCGCAGCGGCCAACCAATCCAGTCTTCCGGCATCAAGATCCGCTTCAAGTTCGGGTGTCCCTCAAAAACAATGCCATACATGTCGTAGGTTTCTCGTTCCTGCCAATCCGCCGACTTCCAGATCCAATACACGGAAGGCAGCCGCGGATCCTGGCGAGGCAACTTCACCTGTAGCCGCACCTCTTGCGGGCGGTCTGCCCCATCCGATAGCTTGATCAGATGGTAGAGGCTGACCAGTGGCTGACCTGCCCCCAAGTCGTACCCACACTGGCACTGCAAATAGTTGAAGCCGTAGGCATAGAGGGCGGTGCACACAGGCAGGAGAAAATCCCGCTCCACCTCCAACAGCTCCACCCCCGCCGCATCTTTCCCCAGGTACTGGTGGTCAAAACCGTTGTCGGCCAGAAACTGGGAGACCGGGCCGCGCTCCAACGTCGCTAACGGTTCCGCTTGCCTTTCCTGAGCCTTGTCCTCTGCCATCTTACATCCCTCCCCGCAAAGCTTTGAGCTGCTGTTCCGCCTGCTTGAAGTCGGCAGTCTGCAAGGCCGGCGGCACCGGCAAGCCGATGGCAGCCGCCAGTTCCGGCGGAGGAGCTTGGCGAGTCTCGCTCTCCAGATACTTGCCGGTGATGATCTCCGGCACCGGCTTGAGGTTGTGCTTGACCGTGTAGTAGCGGTGAGTTTGTTGCAGGCGGCCCCGCTCCCGCATGTCTTCAGCGGCGATCTTCTTGCGCAGCTTGACAATGGCATCCATGATCGCCTCCGGGCGCGGCGGGCAGCCGGGAATGTACACGTCCACGGGGATTAGCTTGTCCACCCCTCGCACTGCTGTGTAGGAATCGGAGCTAAACATGCCGCCACTGATGGTGCAGGCCCCCATAGCGATCACGTACTTCGGCTCAGCCATTTGCTGGTAGAGCTTGACCAGCGCCGGGGCCATTTTCATAGTGACCGTGCCCGCCGTGATGATCAAATCAGCCGTGCGCGGTGAAGACCGGGGCAACAGGCCAAAGCGGTCGAAATCAAAGCGGGATCCCAGCATGGCGGCAAACTCGATGAAGCAGCAGGCGGTGCCATAGAGCAGGGGCCAGAGGCTGGACATCTTGGCCCAGTTGTACAGGTCGTTCACCGTCGTCAGAACGACATTGTTGGAGAGGTCGGTGGTAACCTGGGGGGCGGCCCCTGGAAACAGAACCTGCGGTTTCTCAGACGTCATGACCATTCCAATGCTCCTTTTCTCCAGGCGTACACAAGACCCACCACAAGGATGGCGATGAAAATCAGGGCCTCCACAAAGGCCAGCAACCCCAGGCGGTGAAACGCCACCGCCCAGGGATAGAGGAATACGGTCTCTACGTCGAAAATGACGAAGACCAAAGCAAACATGTAGTAACGGATGTTGAACTGGATCCAGGCTTGCCCAAACGGCTCCATGCCCGACTCATAGGTGCTGCGGCGTAGGGATCCCCGCCGCTTGGGAGCCAAGAGCGCAGAGGCCCCCAGCGCTAAAATCGGCAGCAGAGCGCAGACGATCAGGAAAACCAGCAGATACTCGTAGCCGGACAGAACAAACACAACCTCAGACCGCCTCAGTTGCTCAACATTTAGATACGTTTTCAGTATAGAGCCAGTCTGGGATTCCCCTGCGCCCTCGAATCTTCATTCTAATCATCAGTTCTGGTGATGATCACGATTGCCGGGAGCGGCGTTTTTCCAGCCAAGCCCACACTCCGCTCACCACCGCTCCGGCCATCAGGATCCCCAAAGCCGGCTGAAACAAAGGCAGCCACAGCCGCACCCAAAGCTTGTAGCCCAGTGGGATCCCGACAAAAGCCCCCGTCACCGAAAAGACAAACCAGACAAACCCGGCGAACACCAGAAAGACAATGGCAATCAGGAAGTTATCCAGCCAGCGCTTGAGGTCAGAGGAAGTCATGGAGATTAAGGCAGAACAGCTTGAAGTCAACCCAGAAGCAATATCTGAACCGAACTTTTTGGCTATCCAACGCTGGGCCAGCTCGGCTCTCGCCTGCCGTGAGCAGGCTCCAAAACCACACTAACGCCAGTGCAGTTCTCCTGCCAGCCTACCGACAGCATTTGAGAGTTGCGATTCCCTTGGTCAGCTCAGGTGGGAGATTGTCCCCCAATCGGCTGTACCGGCTGTTGACTTGTCAAGATATAGTGGTGAAAATCTGCTTATACACAATCTGTAGCGCTAAGCCGATGTCCATCTTCTCGAGCTCCTCTTTTGCAGACCGCTTACGACAGGTGATCGGCGACGAGGCCATTTATGCGTTTGGGCGACGGGCCGGCATTAGCGATACGGCCTTGCGCAGCTACCTGAAGGGATCCGTGCCCGGCATTGACAAGGCGGTGAAAATTGCCCAGGTGGGCCAAGTCAGCCTCAATTGGCTGATCACAGGGGAGGGATCCCCACGGTTGGATTCCGACTCGAAGGCAGAGTATGTGTATGTACCTTTTGTCGATGTGGCCGTCTCTGCGGGAGCGGGGGTGTTGGTGCGGGAAGAAGCGATCGCTGCGGTGATGGCTTTCGAGCGAAACTGGCTGCGGGCCCATTTGAAGGGAAACCCTGCCAAGCTGAGCCTGATTCGGGTGCAGGGGGATAGCATGGCTCCCACCTTGGAGGATGGCGACTGGATCTTTGTGGAGCGGCAGGAGGGTGGGGATCTGAGCTGTGAAGGCATTTATGTCTTTCAGATGGATGGGGATCTGTTGGTCAAACGACTGCAGCGCCTGCCCGGATCCCAGGTGAAGGTGATCAGCGACAATCCCCGTTTTCCTCCCTTTGTGGCGGATCCCGCCAACGGATTGACCATCATAGGGCGGTATCGAGGCCGCCTTAGTTTTGATTAGCCCTTTGAACGATGGCGGGAAGTGGCAGCTTGACCGACCGAGAATCCCCTCGGCGAGCTCCGGTCGCCGGCTAGGATCGCTTTCTAGAGTTGAGTGGAGTTCCCACTCTTTGCCTGCGTCCATTTAGCCGGAGGTTTGCCCAGGATGCCTCGCTCGTCCCAGCGCTCAACGGTTGCTCTCAATTTCCTCAGTGGGATCCTCTTGGTCAGCAGCGGGATCTGGCTGGGGATGGAGCTTCCCCAGCAGGCTCAACCTCAGCCCCAACCGGAGACCAACCTCTCTGCCGGTCAACCGGCTCCGCCTACACCAGCGATCTTGCCCACCCTGGCCCCACCCCAGGCCAATCCGCCGCTGGCCAGCCCAACGGCCAATGCAGATCCAAATGCAGATCCAGAGGAACGTCAGGCGAGCCCCACAGATCTGGAAACGGAGATTCGGGAAATCCGCCAGCAGGTGATCCAGCTCTTGATAAAAATTGAGGAACTGGAGTCGCGGCTGCAGCGGCTGCGTTCTCAAACAGCCCCTGAGCCCGTCAGGGAATCTTCCACCGCCGCCGAGATCGCTCCAGGGGAAGCCAGCGTTCCCGCCCCGACCCCAACGCCGACTCCCACCTCTTTTCAGGTGGGAACCCAAACCATCAGCCTGCCGGGGGATTTGCTGTTCGATTTTGACAAGGCCGAGATTCGACCTGAGGCGACCTCGCTGCTGGCCCAGGTGGCGAAATCCTTGGAAGCCATGCCCGGCGCCCGCGTTCAAGTGAACGGTCACACCGACAACATTGGATCCCTAAACTACAACCTGGCTCTTTCCCTGCGCCGCGCCAACGCGGTTAAAGACTATTTGATGAAACTCTTGCCGGAAGGCCATCCCATCAGTTGGACAACCTCTGGCTTTGGCCCTACCTTGCCGGTGGCCGATAACGACACAGAAGCCGGACGGCAGCGGAACCGCCGTGTGGATTTGATCATCGCTCCCTAGCTTCCCCCCCAAAATGGGGGATGACATGTTCTGGCAGGGCTTTGGTCTAGAATCTGGTAGGGCCAAATGGCTTCAGGTTCAATCCCTATCGTTGGGGTTCGGTTTTGAACGCAGCAGGGATCCCTTCGGGTGAGAAGCAGACATTTGCGCTGAGGGTTGAGACAACTCTCGACGCTCTTGGCCAGGTTTTAACCTGGTTTGAATCTTTTCGAAATGCCGGCATCCCGGATCCCATTTGGACGGAATGTCAGTTGGTTTTGGCGGAGGGGTTTACCAACGCCGTTCGCCACGCCCACCGCGCCCTGCCTCCCAGTACGCCCATTGATATTGAGCTGATCCTGATGCCGCAAGAGCTGGAGTTGCGCATTTGGGATCAGGGGCAGGAGTTTGACCTGGAGGGAGCTTTCCGGCACCTGATGGCCAACCCCGATCCCGAATCCGAGGGGGGACGCGGCATTTGGCTGATGAAGGCTCTCTCCACCCACCTGAGCTATACTCGTCAGGCGGATGGGCGCAACTGCCTGTTGATCGGCAAGCGCTTCGACGATCTAGCTCAAGTCTATCGGTGCCAGGCCTAGGTGAGCAGGCCGCCGCTTAACTTGCGAATGGCCGAGCTGGCCACATCGCTGTAGCGCAGTTCACCGGCCAGGATCTGGCCCATACGCCGAGTGGCTCCTGGTCGTTTGACGCCCACCTTGTAGCCCACGCCTGGAAAGCGGTAGAACAAGGCCGCAATCCGTTTAGCCCAGCGCATCTCTGAGCCCCATTCCTGTTGCACGCGGGCCGAGTAGTTCGCCAGAGCCTCTGTGTTCCCCGCCAGGGCTTGGTCGATGGCCTCTGCCGCCAACATGCCGGTGAGGAGGGAAGGGCGGATCCCCTCGGCGGTAAACGGATCGACGACGCAGGCGGCATCCCCCACCAAGAGGGCATTTTGGCTGTGGAGCGGTTGCTCTTCATCCCAGAGGCAGATGGGATGGCCGAACTGCTTGACCGATTTCAAGTCTACGCCGAAGCTTTGGGCATATTGGGCGGCAATTTCCCGCAGGTTTTGTTTTTCTCCACCGCGAAAGGTGCCGGCCCCGATCGAGTAGCCATCGGCCTTGGGGAAGTTCCAAAGGTAGCCATTGCTCACGGCGCCGAAGTCGAAATGGGCGGCTGCAGTTGGCGGTTGCCCAACGGGCACCTCTGCTTCCAGGGCGGCGGCTAGACGACGGCGGCGTTCTTGAAAGCCCAGCCACTTGGCCATCGAGCCTTTTGCCCCATCGGCTGCGATCACATACCGACCCCAGACGGGGCCGGTGCTTGTCATCACTTGCCAGCGGTCGCTTTGCCACTCGAGGCCGGAGACGGGGCATGTTGCCTGGAGCGCTGCCCCTTGCTTTTGCGCCTGCTGAATCAAGTAGTGGTCGAAAACATCCCGCCGCACCATCCAAACGGGTTCTTGCAGATCCAGGTCGGCCACCACCGGATCCCCGCCGCGCCAGGTGTAGCGAATTTGCCGGATCTTCAGGGAAATGGCGGGGCTGAAGTCGAAGTCGAACCAAGCTGCCACCATGGGAGAGACCCCGCCCCCACAGGGTTTGTAGCGGGGCAAGGGATCTTTTTCCAAGACCAGCACCGAGCGCCCCCGCTTGGCCAGATGGTAGGCAGCAGAGCCGCCGGCGGGGCCAGCACCGACAATGACACAGTCGTAAAGCTGCGACATAACCTGCGATTCCCCAGCTCCCATGTCCTGGGCTTTGTTTATCGGCTTCTAGACTATTATGGCGGCAGCAAATCTACCCGCCTGTTTTTGGGAAGCCCATGCGAATTCGATGGCAACGGCTTGCCAACTTGCCCTTGACTTGCTGCTATGCCGCCTTCAAACCCTCTAGCTCGCTTGATCTCGTTGGATGAGGAAACCCCATGCACGACCTGGACAGTTTGCCAGAACCGGTAGCCGACGCCCTAATCAAAAGCCTGCTCACGGATGTGGAACGGCTGATCAACCAGCACGGCCTGTCAGAGGTTCTGGTGGGGTTGGCCATGTATTGCAATGTGCAGTTCAAGGCCAAGTTCAATAAACCCAACCGCACCGAAAAGGATGAGGAGCTGGGATTTTATTTCCGCGACGCTGCCAAAGCCCTAGAGGTGGCGGCCAGCCTCACCTACCGCACCATCGATCGCTCCCGGCCCAGCCAGCCCAACGCTTAGAGGGTAGGGATCCCGCCCTCACCCCTCTCCCAGCCCTCACCCCCAGCCCCTCTCCCTGAAGGAGAGGGGAGGTGGCGAGTGCTCTGGGGTTTGGGGTGGCAAGGGATCCCCCTGGGTTCTTATGCTGGTGGGCGACAGTTGCAGTGAGGCCGAGCGTGAGAGTTGTCTGGGAACGCAGCATTTACGGGGGCAATGGCCGCGTGCCCTGCATTATCTGCGGCGGATGGGCCACCCCGATCCAGAAAAAGGGGCAGCAGGTGCTGCTGGCGGTGGTCTACAACGACCGCGGCCAAATCTATGGCGAGATCTGCCGCAGTTGCCTCAGCCTGGGGGCCAAGGGCATCAAAGAGTATCTACGAGAGCGGATTGCCCGCCTGCGCAGGCAACTGCAAGACCTGGAGGAGCTGGAGCGAGGAGAGGTGCAACTGCCCACCTTGGAGCAGGAGCTGAGCGCTTACTTGGATTGAAGACTACTCTTTCTGCCGCTCAACCTCGAAATCCCGTTTGGTATGTCGCGGGATCAACTCCAGCCGGTCAATGTCGTCTCGCCAACTAGGGGGAACTCTGCGAAAACACAGGCCAAACAGCTCGTGGGCTAAGGCGATCCGTTCTTTGTCAATATGCAGGTAAGCCTTGCCGAATAACCCGTCTACCATCCACAGCCCTATCGCCCAAAGGAGCGGTATGAGCAGGTTAAGCAGCAGATTCATCCTCAGTCTCATCCCCAAGCCCTCTCCCTTGCCGCAGCCGGCTGTGACCTCTGCTGCCTGGCTTGCTCTCTTGAGTGCCGGCTTGAGTGGGGCTGCTCTCTGTTTGGCAAGTTTGGCCCCTTGGAATGCCCTCAGCCCGGCCCGAGGTTTGAATGATGTGGCCAGCAAAACGGCTGTTGTTGGCACCCCTCAGTTGTCCGGCAACGCGGATCCTTCTTGGGCGGCCTCCTCCGTCCCCCAGATGGGCAACGCCTCGGAGATGAGGATCTCCCCTTCTAAAGACTTCTTGAAGCCTTCCCCAGAGCAGATCGACCGCTTCGCCCGCGCTCTTCTGGCGGTGCAGCCCCTTCTGGCGGCCACCCAAATCGCCTGCAGCAGGCCAACGGCAGCGAGGAACGTCGGCAAATTGAACAACAGTTTGAAACCGCAGCCGCCAAGGTCATCGCCGCCCATCAACTGACCCCAGAGGACTATCACCGCATCTCTGCCAGCGCCCAGTCGGATTCGGGTGTAGCAGCCGCAGTCACCGCAGCCGTGCGCCGCTGGATGTCGCTCTAGCCCGACAAGACCCTGGCCTGCAGGCGGGAGGAGAAAACTTCGTAAATAACCGTCAAAGGTTGGCCTCGGTGCAGCAAAAGATAATGCCTAGCCCAGAAAGGGCCAGGACACTGCAGCAGCCGGGCAATCGGGTCTGTCTCACCATAGTAGAGGCCGCGCAGATCGCGAAAGGTCTCCAGTTTTTCTTGGATTAGGTTTTGACCAATGGGCAGATTGGGATGGGGCAAGTATCGAGCCAGATGGTCGGAGTTCCACCAAGAGGTGGCATAGAGCAAGGGCTGCTGAGAGGTTGCTCCACACAGCCAAACCCGCCGCCGCATCAAGGGGGATCCCAGCCGTGCCAAATCCTTGGCCAGCCGTTGCATGGACTGGGGGGCGGCCCTCTGCTCCGCCGGCAAATCGACCCGGCCCGTGTCGAGCAGATGGGCCTGAATCGGCTCTTGGGTCAAGGCAGCCAGGTTGCGGGTGGTCAAGCCATCCCCCAAGAGCAGCAGGCGCAACACGGGATCCACCTGCACCAACTCAGGCTGTAGCGGGTCTACCTCCCCCTGCCAATGCAGTTGCAGGGGCCACCAATCGCCTTGGCCAGAGGAGACGTTAGAACAGAGAGCAGCGCTCCAAGGGGATCCCGCGGCGTCGGCCTGGTAGGTCAGTGGAGAAGGGGAAAGTTCCAAGGCGGAGGTTCGGTTGTTAAGTTCTGTATCGCTCCTTAGTCTAACCCACCCCCTGCTGCAGCTCTAGGGGCTTGCCTAGCTGGTGCCCGGCTGGATCAGCAGCCGTACCACCCAGGGGACGACCACGATGACGCTGATCAGGCGGGCCAGATGCATGACCACCACTGTGCTGGTTTGGGCTCCCATGTCCAGGGCAATCAAGCTCATATCGGAAATGCCCCCTGGCGCCGTGCCCAAGATGGCCGTGAGGCGCTCGATGCCCAACCAACGGGAGATCAAATACCCCGACAAAACTCCCGTGCCCACCGCAATCACCGTACAGAGCAGGGCTGGTCGCCACAGATCCTTCAGGGCAAAGAAGGTCTCAGCAGTGAGCTTGCTGCCCAAAAGGATGCCCAGCACCACCTGCATGACAAAGCGGATCCCGGCTGGGGGAGTGGGGATCGGGATCGCCCCCCAAACATTGACCAAACCCACTGCTACCATCGAGCCCACCAAGGCTCCTGCCGGCAGCCTCAGCTTGACTGCAATCAGGGCACCTGCCAACCCGATCAACACCGTCCAGAGATAGTTCATCATTGCGGCTTGGCCTCGCGGCAAGGGGATCTCTGCAAAGCAGGGCTTGGCCCACCTTTTCCACGACATTCGGCGCAAATGCCGTAGAAGTCCAGCACATGGTACTCGATCACAAATTGGTAGCGGCTGGCAAGCTGCTCCTCCAGATCTTCCACCGGGCAATCCGGCAGAGGCACCACCCGCCGACATTCGGTGCAGATCAGGTGATGGCGGTTGTGGCCGTTGCTGGGCAGAACCTGATAGTAGGTTTGCTGATCCCCCAAGTTGACCGCCTGCAGCTTGCCCTCATTGCGCAGAGCATCCAAAACTCGGTAAACCGTGGCCAGACCCACCGTGTGGTTGGCATTGCGTAACTCCAAAAAGATCTCTTGCGCCGAAAGGGGCTGCGAGCGCTGCTCTAGCAGCTCCAGAATTAATTTCTGGTTGCGGGTCTGGCGGGAAGAAGACATGATCCTTTTGTCTGGGTCATTCTTTGGGGTCAACGCTCAGAGTCTGCCTCGGCTTTCATGCGCTCTAGGGTCTGGTGCATCTGGTCGAACATTTGGGTTAGGGAGAGCCCAAATCCCCCAAGCTGGGTTTGCAGTTGTTTGATGGTCATCTGAGCCATAAAGTCGTCGGAGAGCTCCAGCCGCTTCATGAAAATGCGCTGGCGCTCCAGCAATTCTTCCATTCGCTCAATGAAGATTTTTTTGCCTTCCCGGTCGAATTGGCCGTAGCGCTCGCCAAGTCGCATCAGGTTTTGGAAGTCCTGAAACAGTTGCTTGGCTTCTTCTTGGACGATCTCCGAGTCGAAAAAACTCATGGCCTTCGGTTTGCTCTGCATAAACTGTATTGGGTATACCTATCCTATCCGATCGGGCTGGGGGGCGCAGTCCCTGCCGTTTTCCGGCCAGTACGGGATCCCGCCCTTCGCTTGGGTGGAGAATGGAGTTTGGGCCTGTCTGCCCCGCTCTCTGCTATGTTCCCCTTTCCTGGTGTGAAGGCTTACACGCAGCCGGCTTTAGCCCGGCAGTGGTGCCAACGGGTGCAGGGATCCCGACCGCTGTTTTTGGCCTGCCTGGGGTTTACGGAAACGGCTCTTGTGCCGGGCATCTCTGCTGCTGGCGCCACGCCCTCCTTGCGGCGCTACACGGCCCTTGCCGATGGAGAGGTGCTGCTGGGGGGCTATTCTCACCGCTTACCCACCTCTCCCGATGGCTATCCTTCACCGGTGGTGATCAGCCGCGCCGTCCTGAGGGAGTTGGGGATCCCCTGTCGCGTGTTCGACTGTGGTTTGCCGGAGCCGCTGCCGGGGGCAGAAACGGTAAGCGCCAGGGGGATGGCCCGCTGCTTGAGCACAGGGCAGGCTTTATCTCTGGAACAGGTGGGATCCCTGTGGCAGGAGGGGTACGAGCGGGGATCCCGGCTGGAGTCGAGCTACTGCGTCATCGGCGAATGTGTGGCAGGGGGCACCACCACGGCACTGGCGGTGTTGCTGGGGCTGGGCTGGCAAGCAGAGGGCATGGTCAACAGCAGCCACCCGGTCTGTAACCACGCCCAAAAGCTGGCCTTGGCGCGGCAAGGTCTGGCCCATCTCTCGCCCAACGCTACAGCGCCAGAGGTGGTGGCCGCTGTGGGGGATCCGATGCAGCCCTTTGTGGCCGGGCTGGCGATGGCGGCAGCCCAGCGGGGGCCGGTGCTGCTGGCGGGCGGCACCCAGATGCTGGCGGTGCTGGCCCTGATGCGGCGCTGGGGGGAAGAGCAAGGGATCCCTTGGCCCCCAGAGAACGTAGTGGTAGGCACCACCCGCTGGGTGGCCGAGGATCCCTCCGGCAATACGGTGGCCTTGGCCGAGTTGCTAGGAACTGCCCCCCTTTTGGCTACCCAACTGAGCTTTGCCCAGAGCCGCTACGCCCCCTTACAGGCTTACGAGCGGGGCTATGTCAAGGAGGGGGTGGGGGCGGGTGGGCTGGCCATTTCCAGCAGCCTATATGCCGGCTGGGGCCAGGCAGAGCTGTTGGCCGCTGTTGAGCGCAGCTACGAGCAACTTGTGCTTCAGGCCGGCTCCAGGGGGGCCATCGTCAGGCCCTCCCGCAGCAACTGTTGATGGTAGAGCTCCGCTTGCTCTTGCGGGCCGACCCAGACGACCGCTTGCCCTTCGGCATCCACCTGCACGGTTAGTTGTCGCGCCAAGGGCAGGGTCATGCCGGGGATGTACTTGAGCAGGCATTCGGTAACGTGCTGAAAGGTGTTGAAATCGTCATCCAAGACGATCACCTTGAAGTGGGGGTAGGGCTGACGAACCCCGGTTCTCGACGGAGACGACTGCTGAGCCAGTCGAGTGGGAGCTTCCGTGGTCATAGCAGCAGAACTCAAGACAACATCCCGTAACTTTAATGCCTCAGATTTGATTCAGCTTTCTCAACAGCCAAAAATAGGCCGCTGTTGATTCTGAGTCTATTCTAGTTCCTAGTCTAGTTAACTTCAGTGGACGCATGGGGTCTGCAGGCAGCCCATGTTTGCCCTCGGATTCCTTGCCGGTGCAAGAGATGGGAAAGAGGTGCGGATTCCCGACCCACTCTCACAACATCAGCTCTTCCCGCAGGGAGCGGCGGGGCTTTTTGCCGCCGAAGTGGCGCTCAAAGTAGAGGGCGGTGGCTTGCGACAGGATCCCGGCTTCGACAAGCGCCTGACACAGGGATCCCCCCGGCGGCAGGTGCTTCTGAATCTGTTCGATTTGGACGGCGCTGACCAGCCCCGAAGCCTTAAGGTAGTCGGCTACATGCCGTCCACCTGCTAGGTACACAGAGTAGCCGTCTTCGCTGAAAAACTTGACCGTCTCTGGCTTGAGGCCGCTGTGGTGGGTCAGCACATCCGTGAAGGTGCCGCCCTCTGTTTCCCAGGCATGGATGACGGCTTCGATGCCAGCATTGTCGAGGAGGCCGGCTGCCCGCAATTGGGTCAAGATCCGCTGCACCCAAGGGGTGGCCCGCTGCAGCGCTTCCAAGTCCTCTTCTCCCAAATACCCTTGGGGCGGTAATTCCCCTTCTGCTGCTCTTGCGGCTACAGTCGGCGTTGAGATGGCCTGCGGCGGGACTTGTTGCTGGGCCGTAGGTACGGTGGCAGGGGGAGGGGCTGGCTGTGTCTGAACTGCTTGCAGTTGGGCTTGGAGCTGACGCACCTGCTCTTGGGCCTGTTGGAGCTGGGCTTGGGTTTCTTGGAGTCGGGCTTGAGTTTCCTGCAGTTGCATCTGCAGCCGGTGGATGGTCTCGGCGGCTTCTTGGCGAGCGTGGGCCAGGTCGGCGATGAGGCGAGTTTTCGTCGATTGAGCCAGTTGGAGTTGGTGCTGGTGCTCCTGCAACGATTGGCTCAGGGTGGCCAGTTGGGCTTCCTTCTGCTCCAGCGTCTGGCGCAGGTGGGCTTCCGTTTGCTGGTGCTGCTGCAGCCGGGATCCCAGCTCTTGCAGCTTGGGTTTGGCCTGGGATTGCCATTCTGTCAGCTCGTGGCAGCGGCGACGTAAGGTCTCCAGCTCGGCTTGGGAAGCTTGCAACTGTTTGGCCAGGGCCTGGACTTGCGCGGATCCCCGATCTTGCTGGGCTTGGAGCTGCTCCTCCAACTCTTGAATGCGCTGCTGGGCAGCCCTGTGTTGCTCGGATCCCTGCTGAATCTGGGCGGCCAGTTGGGCTTCCAACTCGGCCATTCGCTGCTGCTGGGCCTGGTAGTTAGCAATCTGCTGCCGCAACTGCTCGGCTGTAGCTTGCTGGTGCTGTCGCTCCTGCTCCAGTTGCGCCTCTAGGGCGGCAACCTGCTCTTGGTAGCGCTCCAGTTGGGCTTTGTATTGCGCGGTAGCTTTGTGAACCTGCTGCGCTGTCTGCAGCGGCGAAGCGTAGAGGGGAGGCTGATCCGGAATGGTGGACCACTGCTCCACCATCACTTCCCAACTGTTGGCAGCTCCTCGCCGTCGCCGTAGCTGCTGCTGCTTGTCGAGGGCCCACTCCAACCAGTGGGGTTGCACCCAGCCCTGCTGCACCAGGATCTCCCCCAACTTGCGCTCGGGGTGGTGCTTTTGCTGAAGCAGAGCTTGATACACGTGCTCCAGCTCCAGGTAGCCGTGCAGCACCAGGATCTCGCCGATGCGCACCAACTCGACCGGGATCAAAGGATAGAGATCTTGCGGGGCAACCCAGCCGTGCTGCATACACAGCTCCCCCAACATCAGGGGGCTGTCCGCCTTTTCCCACATGGCCTGAGCCAACTGGGCGGGGGTGAGCAACCCCGCTTTGTTGAGGGCTTCCCCCAAGCGGATCTCGAACTTCTCCCGCTCAATAGCGGCTGGGCTGGAGCTGGTCAACGGATTCATGGGGCCTCTCGGACATGAGGAGTAAGCTTAACTACAGCTATCATGTCGGAAAATTCTTAGAAAGGTAAGGGAGTACAACTGTGATGCATTTTGTCAAGCCAGGGATCCACGGATGTTGCAGGAATGTCCATCTTTAAGCTGCAAGAGGCCGTTGTTCCCGGCTCTGAGCAAACTGCTGAAGCCGGCGCAGCATCAGCAATTGTCCCAAGCCCAAGGGCAAGAGAGAAACGGCTTCTACCCGCAACTGCACCCAGCCGTTCCCCCACCGCCAATCACAGTAGCCATCGGCTCCGCCCCACATCAGCAGGCGCAGCCGTTCCGGCAGCAGGGTTTCCACTTGGTGCGGGATCGAGAGGGGGCCCCATTGGACGGCAAAGGTGCTGCCCGGCTCCAGCCTGGCGGGCAGGGATCCCTGCAATTGCTGTGGCCAGATCCACTGCTGCAACAACTCCACCTCGGTCAAGCAGCGCTGTATCGTCGATGCACTGGCCTCGACTTCGATGCGGATGGTGGAAGATTGGAATGTCCCGAGCATCCTTGTCCCGCGTAGGTGACCCCAAAACCAAAGCGGCAAGGGGGTGACCCCTGTTAACTCTATTCTGGCCGATTGCTCCCGATTTGCCTTTGAAAACGGCTCGTCCCCATGTGGTGGCCATCTTGGCCCAAAGTCTGGATGGCAAGCTGGCAGCTCACCGCGGGCAAAGGCCCCACTTCGCCAGCGCCGAAGACTATCGGCACCTGGAAAACCAAGCTGCCCGGCAACAGGCTTTGATTATGGGGGCGGCCACGCTGCGGGCCTACGGCACCAGCCTTCGCCTCCGGGATCCCGAGCTCATCCAACGCCGACTCCAGCAGGGCCTCTCTCCTCAGCCTCTGACGATCATCTGCTCCGGCAGCGGGGATATTCCTGAGGATTTGCCGTTTTTTCGGCAGCCCCTCACCCGTTGGCTGTGGACCACTCCCCAGGGATCCCGGATTTGGGAGAACCGCACCGGCTTTGCAGATATCTGGGTGGCTGCCGATTGGGATCTGCCGGCACGGCTGGCCCGCCTGCGCAGTTTGGGCATTGAACGGGTGGGGTTGCTGGGCGGGGGGCGGCTTTTGGGGGCGTTTTTGCAGGCAGGGAGCTTGGATGAGCTGTGGGTAACCCTGGCGCCGGTGTTGCTGAGTGGGTATGCCGATGCCCCGGCTAGCATCGAGGGCTGGCAACTGCAGGGATCCCCGCCCCAGCTGGAGCTGCTGGAGTGCCACCGTGGCTCTAAGGAGCTGTTTTTGCGCTACCGGGTCGAGTGGCCCTGAGGGGGCTCGCGAGAAAAAATTTTTGGACAAATTTAGATTTCTCAGAAATCCACAGGTTTTCCCCAGACTTTCCACAGGCGGGCGGGCTGTTTTCCACAGACTCCTTGCCACAGGAAACGGCAGCGAGGGTTTCTGTGGAAAAGTCCAAACTGGAAAGTTCAGGCGGATACACCTTTAGGAATGTAACGGGATCGCGCCGTTTTTGCCGATGGCATCAAAACCAGCGGCGGACTTTAACAAACTTGGAGCCGCTGCCCAGGATTGACAGCCCCCATGGGGCAGAGGGCAGAATAGCCGCACCTGAGGTGAGGGGGAGATTTTCCTGGCAGCTCTCCTCAGAGGCAAAGAACCCTTTGCCCAAGAACTCTATCCCTTCTCCTGCCTGAGACAAGGCCAAGGGGCAGCCCGGTATCCTCTGGCCGCTGCCGGACGGGCTAGGGGCAAACTTCTACAGACTGTCTTGCTTTTGACGGGGCTGATGCGGCCCCCGGCATACCCAAGTTAGAGAGCTGGGTTGGTTTGTTTGCGATTCCCTTCTAGGCAGGCCCGGTTTTGGCCGGATCCCTAGGTTTTCTTGGTTTCACTGTTAACCCCGAGTAGGTGGTTGGGCTATGGATTCTCCCACCGTCAGCATTTTGAGCGAAATTCCCGAGGAGCTACACGACACTCTCAAAAACTACCTCTCTCGTCACCCCGACTGGGATCAAGATCGGGTGGTGACGGCGGCACTCTCGCTATTCCTGCTCCAGAGCGGAGACACAGATCGGCGCGCCGCCCGTATTTACTTAGACAGCCTGTTTCGCCGCAACTGAGCCCTCGGAAGGCAAGCCCCGAGGATGGCCCGATGCATGGGCGGGGGGTTAGGAACACTCTGTCAAGAACGTCCTACTAACCTGAACTGTTAACCTGAGTAGGAAGATGTCCCGCTGTTGCCGCATGCCGGCGGGAAGGGTAAAAAGGGATCCACCAAGGGAAAAACCGTGCCACAGGGCTTCGGGCGAGGAAAAAGCGACCGGCAGACGGCTGGGCCAAAGGGCCTAGGACGAGGCTCCGCTCTACCCCCCTGCCCTTCCCCAGAGGCGACCCTGGCGCTGGCCGAGCGCCACCGACAAGCAGGGGATCTGGAGACGGCACTGCACCTCTGCCGGCAGCTTACCCGGGCCCATCCCCACCTGTTCGCCGCCCAGGCGTTGCTGGGGTCCCTCTATCTGCAGATGGGGGATCCCTGCCAAGCCCTGACCCCCCTGCAATTGGCTTTGCATCTGAGAAGGGACTGGGTGCCAGCCTGGCAGGAGCTGGGCGATGCCTGGATGCAGCTCGGCAACCCAGAGGAAGCGGCGCACGCCTATGAACAGGGCCTGGCTTTTGCTCCTGCCGATGGGCAACTGCTCTTGCGGTTGGGCAGTTGTTGGCTGGCTTTGGGGAAACGGGAGCAGGCGATTGCGGTGCTGCGCCAGGCCGCAGCAGCCCAGCCTCCCCAAGTTTATGCTTTGGCGACTTTGGGGAACGCCCTCCTGTTCGACAACCAGCTTGGGGAAGCGGAAGCCTGGTTTCGCCGCGCTCTTGCCCTGGCGCCGCAGGAGGGGCGGATTCTCGTCAACCTCGGCCACTGCCTGCACCTACAAGACCGCCTAGAGGAGGCCGCCGACTGTCTGCGACAGGCCATCCCGCTGCTGCCGGAGGAGGCGCAGCCCCACAACAACCTGGGCACCGTCCTGCAAGAGCAAAACCAACTCGAGGCCGCTATTGAGGCTTATCGACGCGGCCTGCAGTTGGCCCCCGACTGGCCGGAGATCCATTACAACCTGGGCACGGCCTTGCTCACCCTGGGCCGCTATGAGGAGGGGTGGCGGGAGTACGAATGGCGGCTGCAGCGACAAGGGGCAGCCTATCCGCGCTTCCTCTCGCCCCTGTGGCCGGGATCCCCTCTGGGCCAGCAGACGCTGCTGATCTACGCCGAACAAGGGCTGGGGGACACGATTCAGTTTGTGCGCTACCTGCCGCTCTTGGCCGCCGCCCATCCTGCAGCCCAAATTTTCTTCCGCTGTCAGGGATCCCTCGTCGAGCTGGTGCAAGCCGCCTTCCCCCAGGTACAGGTTATCTCGGAGAGGGATCCCTTGCCCTCTTTCGACCAGCACCTGCCCTTGCTCAGCCTGCCCCACCGCCTGGGCACCACGCTGGAGACAATTCCCGCCCGCATCCCCTATCTGACCTGTCCCGATGGGAGCTCGGCCTGGCCGGAAGATTGGCCAGAGCTTCCCCCGCGAAAACTGAAGGTGGGACTGGTATGGGCCAGTGGCCGCCGCGCCAACCCTGAGCTAAACCGCGTGCAAAGGCTGAAAAGTTGTCCTTTGGACTTGCTGCTCCGGGAATTGCCAACGTCCGCCATCCAGTGGGTCAGCCTACAGGTGGGGGAAGATCTAAGCCCAGTGGGATCCCTCCTGGAACAGCACCAGGTGATGGAGTTGGGATCCCGTTTTCGCCATTTTGTCGATACAGCCGCAGCCGTTGCCCAGTTGGATCTGGTGATCAGCGTCGATACAGCCGTTGCTCATTTGGCCGGCGCGATGGGCAAGCCGGTGTGGGTGCTGTTGCCCTTTGCCGCCGATTGGCGCTGGCTCCTCCAGCGGCAAGACAGCCCCTGGTACCCTGAGACAATGCGCCTGTTTCGGCAAAACACACCAGGAGACTGGGTTGGCGTGTTGCGGCAGGTGCGGGTCGCCCTCGAAGAGACGCTGTCAGGGATCCCTTCTCAAAACCCCACCTATTCCTCGCCCTGAACGATGCGCTGAAACAAATAGCCGGTGCCGCGGGCCGTCAGGATCAGCTCTGGATTGCTGGGGTCATCTTCCAGCTTGGCCCGCAGCCGCGAAATGTGGACATCCACCACCCGCGTATCCACATGGCGCTCCGGGGTATAGCCCCACACCTCCTGCAAAATCTCGGAGCGGGAAAACGGCTCCCCCGAGCGGCTGACCAACAGCTCCAGCAGACTGAACTCCATCCCGGTCAGGCGGATGCGCTCGTCCCGTTTATAGACCTGCCGCTTGTTGGTATCGATGCGGATATCCCCCACCTGAATCACTCCAGAACTGGGGATCCCCTCGTGGCTTGCCCGCGCCACCCGTCGCAGCACCGAGCGAATGCGGGCTTCCAGTTCCTTGGGCGAAAAGGGCTTGACCACATAGTCGTCTGCCCCCAGCTCCAACCCCGTGATGCGGTCGGCCACATCCCCCAACGCCGTCAGCATGATGATCGGAATGTCGGATTCCTTGCGCAACTCCTGGCAAACTCCATAGCCATCCAGCTTTGGCATCATCACATCCAGCACCACCAGGTCGGGATCCTGCTTGTGGAAAACCTCCAGCGCCTCCTCGCCATCCGAAGCCGTAACCACGTCGTACCCGATCATGGACAGACGGGTTTCCAAAATGCGTCGAATGCTAGCCTCGTCGTCGACCACCAGAATCCGTTCCTTACGCTGTGCTTCCACGGTGCCGCAACTCCTGAACTTCTCAATAAAAAAGATTAGAAAAATTGAGGCAAGCGCTAAATTGGGGTGAGCAGATGCAATGGGGCCGATCTGGAATGGATGGGTTTGCCCAGGGAATTTCAGACCCCCCAACTCCTCGTCTGTTGGCGGCCAAAGCCGCACCTCAAGGATGCAGCCCTGGGAAACAGACACAGAACAGCAGGCTCTTTGGCCACCGGACTCGATCTTAAAGTTCTAAACTTTGTCCAGCAGCACAGGCGTGGCCCCCTGACAAACCCTTGCGGTTGACCCCTGCCAAACCTGAGAAACCTTCGTAAGAAGTTACTTTCTACTCCCTAATTTATCATCCAGAAACGGCTGCTACCCCACCTTGACGCTCTATTCTGCGGCAATTTAGCCCAACTTGATACATACCTTCACAACTTCTTCAGGTTGCGACAAGGGCTGCGCTGGGTCGGAATGACTCGAATGGCTATTCGGCAGAAAAAGTGGCTGCCGCCACTCCCTAGCCGTTGGCAGTGGGAAGAGTATAGCAACTGTCCAGCAGGCCAGCGGAACGGATTTCGCGGTCGGCGTGATGCTCCAAAACGCGCCGCAACAGACGTTCTGCCTCCAGCCAAGCCGCCAAGGGCAGCGAATCTTCGGCCAGGGGCAAAGTTGGACTGGGCAGGGATCCCAAAGCTTGCAGGACGGAACTGGAGACCCAGACAATTGGGCTGGGCCGCTGCGCCACCCGGCAAGGATCGCAGACCAAGCCGCCCAATTGCGGGCTGAAAAAAACGTTATCGACCAACCCCCCCCCGCAGAAGTGACAGGCTTGCACCTGGGGAGCGAACCCTGCCAACGCCAGGAGGTGATACAGCCCATGGATGAGCAAAGGCAAAACGGCCCGCTCCGAAGCGGCCCGTTCGATGCGTTGCAAGTGTTCCACCAACACCACAAACAGCTCTTCCTGGGCTTGGTCGGGCAAGGCCAGTAGCAAGGCCACCTCCGCCAGGTACTGGGCCGCCGTGAGATGGGCCAAGCTGCGGCCAAGACGAGGAAAAGTCTGGAGAGTTTCCACCTGGACAATGCGCTGCAGACGTTGGCAGGCCTCCGTCTGGGCAGACCAGCGCCCCCGCGCGATCAGCAGCTCGTTGATGACAAAGGGCTCCATTCGTCCTCCCCACTTGGAAGGCTGCTTACGGGATCCCTTGGCCACCGCGCGGATCAAGCCTTGCTCGCGGGTCAAGATGGTTATGATCCGATCCGACTCGCCCAGTGGGATCCCCTTTAGGTTGATGCCCGTCACCCGATAGGTGCGCCCACTCATGCGGTTCCTCTGGCTTGCAGCTCTTGCATCAGCTCCAGCCCCCAAGAGGTGCCGATGCGGCTGGCCCCTGCTTGGATCATGGCCTCTGCTTGAGCCAGCGTGCGAATGCCGCCCGAAGCTTTCACCCCCACTTTACCCCGGCTGAGCTGCCACAACAGTTGCACATCTGCCGGCGTCGCCCCGCCCATCCAGCCGGTGGAGGTCATCAAAAAAGCTGCCCCCGCATCGATGCAAATCTCCCCGGCCAGCTTTTTCTCTGCCTCGGTCAAGAGGGCCGTTTCCAAAATGGCCTTGACGCAAACCCCCGTTTCTTCCACCAGTTGGGCAATCTCGGCATGGAGGCGATCCAGCTCCCCCGCCTTGAGCCAGGCCAAGTTGATGCGGACATCCAGCTCCCGGCACCCCTGCTCCACCGCCAGTTGAGCCTCATAGAGCTTAGCCTCCGCAGTGGTGGTGCCCAAGGGAAACCCCACCACCGTGCTTACCTTGACCGGGGATCCATGCAGCCGCTCCACCACCCGCGGCACGTAACAAGGTGGAACGCAAAAAGTGGGAAAACAGTAGCGCAAGGCAATTGCGCACCCCTGCTCGATCTGTTCTGGGGTCACCATCGGCAACAGCAGCGTGTGGTCGATGTACTCCGCCAAATTGATCGAGCTATCCGCCGCGCCCTTCCGCTCCAGAGAAAGCATGGGTCGAGCCCCCAGCACCCTTCTCTACTTTAGCCCCAGTTTTCGCCCGCAGGGAGCCGCAAGGATGGCCGAGCCTTATCGGTGTACCACCGCCCGATCGCCAGCCTTGATTGACCTGCCGCGTGCTAGGCACAAATGCGGGGCAAAGGTGCGGGCGCCGAGGTCACCTGCAGCAATCGGGGAATACGGCTGCTGTCGTAGATGCGAAATTCTTTTTCCAAGATGGCTTTTTCGTCGCGCACCGCCTGGTTCAAAACGATGGATCCCTGCGGATCGGAGATGGAACGGTGGAAAGTGCCGGGGGGAATGCGCAAAATACCTCGATTGGCTTCCAAGCGCACAATGTGGAAGGGATCCCGCCAGCTAAAATTCACCAAATAAAACGTCCGCCCGCCCCACAGAGCCAACAAGTTGTCCTCTTGGTGGGGATGCATGTAAAACTGCCAATAGCCTTGAGGATTGTCGGGGGGACTGATGGCCGGCCCATCATGATAAACCAAGTCGCGGGCGTTGGATTGGGCAACTGTGATGTCGAAAAAACGTACGCCGGGGGTATCTCGAAATTGATGAAAAGGCAGCAGGGCAAACATGGAGCTCGCCATGGGAACACCTGACCAACGACAGAGAGAAAAACAGGTTTTCACACTGTTTCGTGCTGTTTCGCAGTGTGAAAATGGAGTTATGTCGTCAGTTTAGTCAAGCCCAGCAGAGGGTTCAAATCTGAGATAGCATCACATCTATGCGCAGATCGAATAGATGGGATCCATGAACATCTCACAACTGCGAACTCTGGTGGCTGTGGTGGAGCGGGGGAATTTCAGCGATGCCGCCCTGCAATTGCAGATTTCCCAGTCGGCGGTGAGCCGGGCCATCGCCAGCCTAGAGGAAGAATTGGGGGTGTCTGTGTTGGTGCGCGGTCGCTTTGGGGCCCGCCTAACGCCGGTGGGGGAGCGACTAATGCGCCATGTCCGCAAGATGCTGCAACTGTGGGAACAAATGGAGTATGAAGCCAACCTGGAAAAAGGGTTGCGGGGGGGAAATGTGCGGGTTGCCGCTTTTCGCAGTGCTGCAACCCATTTGCTGCCGCCGGTGATTGCCCGCTTCCGCCAACAATTTCCGCAGGTTGCCGTCACCCTTACAGAAGAAGATCCGGCCACAGTGGAACATCTGCTGCGCTCAGGCCAGGTGGATATTGGCCTATTGCCCTTGCCGCGGGCTGCTGAGGATCTGCAGACGTGGGAGATCGCCCGCGACGAGTTCATTTTGTTGGTTCCGCTGAGTTTTGGGCCCCTGCCGGAAACCCTCACCTGGGAGGATCTTTCCCGCTTTTCTTACATTCTCTACAACTACGCCGAATGCACCACGGCGGTGCGCAACCACTGGGAAGCGGCCCACCAAACCCTCAAGGTGGCCTACTTGGTGAAGGAAGACTCCACCATTGTGAACATGGTGGCGCAGGGCCTGGGGGCTGCTATTTTGCCCCGCTTGGCTGCCCTCCCCATTCCCGCAGGGATCCAGATCCGCCGCTTGCCCATCCCCCTGGAGCGGGTGATCGGGGCTGCCATCCTGGCCTCGGCGCTGCATCCGCCGGCAGTCTTTGCCTTCCTGGAAGCCTTACGGGGAAACCCGTCCCAGTTGCCGGGTGGAGAGCTGGCCTTAAACTCCTCTTAAAATCCTGTTCCCAGGTAACTGCTAGCATGAGGCCAACTTCACTCCCACCCCATCGGAAAGGAAGGCCTCTATGAACTGGCTGACGCTGCTTGGGCTACTTTGTCTTCCCGGCTCTCTGTTTTCATTTTTTGAGTATTTGCGCTCCCAGAGGTTGGTTCAGCAGCTCTCTGCAACTCGGTTGCTCAAGGTAGCCGAGCTTCGCAATCTCGGTCAGACAAGCCCAAAAGGATCGAACTTGGCCCAAGTTTACGGCAGGATTGTGTGCGATCGGCCTTTGGTATCGGAGTTTTCACGCCAGCCTTGTGTCTACTACAAGTCGGAGATCACTTGGGAGTATGACGAAGCCGAGTGCTATCGAAAGTATTTGAATAGCGAAGGCGATGTCGCCTACAGGGAACGGATCAGCGAAGGCGAATACCAGAACGCTCTGCGCTTGGGATCTCGGGCAAAATCCTATCCGGGGGGAATGACCGGAAAAAGGCCCGGCTTGGGCTACTCTGACTCCGGTTCTTTCCAGAAAAGGGTGGATCCCGGCTACTCTGATTCTTTCCAACAAAAGCCCGGCTCTGGCTACTTCAGCGCAGCCTCCTTTCAGCAAAAACCCGGCTCTGGCTACCCCCCTTCGGACTTTTTCCAGAAAAAGCCTGGTTACTCCGATTACCCGCAAAAGCCTGGCTTCCCAGGCCATCTGGAAAAATCGCAGTTTTCTGAAGCAGGCCCTCCCCAGAAGTATTACAACAATGTGTACTACGATCCGAGCACGGGTCGGGAATATCTCCTTGAGAGAGAGACAGAAACAAGAACTGAGACCCTTCACTCGGTGGTTCGCCAGCTCCCTTTTTTCATCGAAGACGAAACCGGAAGGGTGAGGGTGGATCCCACAGGTGCCGAGGTAGAGGCCATGTTGGTTGTGGATGAGACTGTTTTCCCCGGAAAAGGCCCCAGCCGGTTCAACTTCGATTTCAAACGCTACTTTTCCCGGATGAGAACAGAAAATCGCTCCACCCGCTCCTTTGTCTACAAAGAATGGGTGCTCCCGGTGGATGGGATGGCCTTTGCCATGGGGGAGGTGCGTTCTGAGGTAGGGGATCCTGTGATCCGAAAACCCCTTTCGGGAGGACGGTTCATCATCGCGCCCAAATCCGCTGAGGCCCTCTTGGAAGAGCACCGCTCCAATGCCTACGGCTTCTTGGCGGGATCCCTCGTCCTGCTGGGCATTGGCGTTTTCACCGTGCTCCACCTGCTGCAGTCCCTGTAGCCCTATCGGCGATAGGCTCCCATCCTCTCTCCTCACTGTTGTAGTCATTGCTACACAACGCTGTCGCGAACGCGCCGCTTCAGCTCCCCTCTCCCTCTGGGAGAGGGGCTGGGGGTGAGGGCACCTCTGGGAGAGGGGCTGGGGGTGGTCGCGTGAGCGGCGCGGAGCGCTTGGGCACCTCTGGGAGAGGGGCTGGGGGTGAGGGGTTAGACTATGGGATCAGGTTTCCGGCTGGGATCCCGGATCCAGTCCAAAAGCAGCGGGTTGACCAGCTCGGGGGCTTCGTCTTGGGGGCAATGGCCAACTCCTGGCAAGGGGATGAACCCCACCACGCAAGGGAACCCCGCCAGGGCCCGCCCCAGGGCAATGGGTTCCCAGGGATCCGCTTCCCCCCACAGGATCAAGACGGGGCAGGCGAGCTGAGGCAAGAGATCTTCTGCCAAAGGCCCCTGAGAATAGCGCACAAAAGCCAAAAAGACCTCTGCCGCTCCTGGCTCCAAAGCCGGCTTGAGCAAAAGCTGGATCAGTTCCTCGGTAACGGCTTCTTTGCGTCCGTAGGCCTGGAGGAGGATGTTGCGAATGGCCTTGGGTTGAGCTATCTGGGCGAAGAAAAAACGACCAAAGGGGGGCCACCCCAGCAGGGATTGGAGCAGAGGAGTGGTCCAGCGGCGCAGCCAGGAGATTTGCGCTCGTTTCCGCTCGTGCAGCAGCCGCAGCGAGGGATCCAACATCGCCACTCCCAAAACCTGCCCCGGATCCAGAACCGCCGCCTGCAAAGCCACAATGCAGCCAATCGAGTTGCCCACCAGATAGGCCGGCTGGCCCATCACCTCGCGCACAAAATCTGCCACCAGGGATCCCCAGGTCTCGAAGGTGTAGGGCAGAGGCGAGCCGGGCAGAGGCTTGGCGGATCCCCCAAAGCCCAACAGATCGACCGCGTACACCCGACAGTGCTGCCCCAGCTCCGGCAAATTTTTCCGCCAATGGTCGCTGCTGGCCCCAAAGCCATGGATCAGCAACACCGCCGGGCCGGCAGATCCCGACTGCTGATAGCGAATGGACTGGTCACGCCAGAGCCAGCGGTGCTCTGCAATGGGGGGTGCGGTGGGCAAAGGAAGCATGGGGAGCCTCTGGCTTCGCGTCAACGTTGCGATCTTAAATCTCTTTGTAAGTTTCCGGGGGAGGCTGGGCAATACTGGCAGTTGAGGGTTTTGCGGTGGGTCGGCTTTGATTTGGCTGGTTGGCCTCGGCTTGTTCGGCAGCGCTTTTTGCCTCTTTTGGGGACAGTTGTTGGTGGGCAAGTTGCTGCTGCCGCTGTGGGGAGGATCCCCCCTGGTGTGGAACACCTGCCTGGCTTTTTTCCAGGTCACCCTGCTGTTGGGCTACCTGTGGGCAGACCGGCTGGGGCGTGGGTTCCATCCCAGGATGGGCGTGCTGATCCAGGGGATCTTGCTGCTGATGGGGCTGAGGCTTTTACCCTTTCAATTTGGGCTCTGCCTGCAGCCGGAAGGAGCGTGGCCCCCTCTCGCCCTCTTGGCAGACCTGGCTTTGGGAGCTGGGGTGCCGCTGTTTCTCCTGTCGGCGACGGCGCCATTGCTGCAACGGGGGTTGGCGGCAAGAAAGGGCGCGGAGCAACAGGGGCTGCGGGATCCCTATTTTCTCTATGTGGCCAGCAATGCCGGCAGTTTGGCCGGGCTGCTGGGTTACCCGCTGCTGCTGGAGCCCCGGCTGTCTTTGGCTGGGCAAACTCACCTGTGGACGGGATCCTACGCGCTGGTGGCAACCCTGGTGCTGCTGAGCGGGGTGGGGCTGTTGGCGTCAGCGGCCCAGAGCACTGTGGGGGATCCCGACCCAGGATCCTTGGCAGTCTCCTGGGGAGAGCGCTGGCGCTGGGCGGGGCTGGCTTTTTTGCCGGCAGGCCTGTTGGTGGCGGTCACCACTTTGCTGACCACCGACGTGGCGGCGGTGCCCCTGTTGTGGGCCATCCCCCTGGGGATTTATCTGCTGACATTCATGCTGGCTTTTGGGGGTATCCACCCCAGGAAGTGGATGTTGGGAACAACGGCTCTTCTGGCCTGCGGGGCAGTGGGGGCCCAGGTCTTGGGCTGGGTGAGGCCCGGTTTTTTGCTGCTGCTGCATCTGGTCACCTTTGGGCTGGTAAGCTGGGGCTGCCACAGCCAGTTGGCCTGCCGGCGCCCGCCGGTGGAGCAGTTGACGCAGTTTTACCTGTGGTTGGCTTTGGGGGGGAGCTTGGGGGGGATGTTCTCTGCCCTCTTGGCCCCGCAGGTGTTTGAGACGGTGCTGGAATATCCTCTGCTCTTGGGGGTGTCGCTGGCCGTGCTGGGGGGGCGGGTGGGCCTGTGGCTGGGGCTGGGGTTGCTCTTGCCCTTGCTGCTGTTGCGCTTTCGCCTGCCGGCGCTGCTTCACCGCGGCTCCGCCGTGGGCTTAGCCTTGGGGTGGGCGGCGCTGGTGTTCACAGGAGAGGGCAAGAGGGGATGGCTGCGGCGGCTGGGGACGATGGCGGGGTTGGTTGTGCTGCTGGGGCAACCCTGGCTGATGCCGGGACTGCAGGTGGTGGCCAGCCAGCGCAGCGCCTTTGGCCTCAACCGAATCGTGGAATACCAGACCGAGCAGGGATCCTTCCGCAGCCTTCTGCACGGCACCACCCTACACGGCAGCCAAAACCTGGATCCCCAAAAGGCCCTGCAGCCGCTGACCTATTTCGCCCGGTCTGGGCCGGTTGGGCAGGTGTTTGCGGCGTTTAGAGCTCAGGCTGCGGCTCTCCGGCCCGCCATTGCGGTGTTGGGGCTGGGGATCGGCACGTTGGCCGCCTACGCCCAGCCGGGGGATGAGTGGACGTTTTTCGAGTTGGATCCCACCGTGGCCGACTGGGCGGGCCGCTACTTCTCCTATCTCGATTGGGCCAGCCAGCAGGCGCAGGTACAGGTCATCCTCGGCGATGCCCGCCTCAGCCTCCAGAGGATCCCAGCGGGCAGCTATGACTTGATGGTGATGGATGCCTTCAGCTCCGACGCCGTGCCGGTGCATTTGCTGACCCTAGAGGCCCTGACCCTCTACCTAAGCAAGCTCAAGCCCCAGGGTTGGCTGCTCTTCAACATCACCAACCGTCACCTCAACTTGGCCCCCGTGTTGGCCGGCCTGGCCGGATCCCTGCAGCTCCAGGCTTGGCAGCAGGCCCACCGGGATCTGTCCTCTGACCAGCAACAAGCAGGGCTGGCCCCCTCCCACTGGGTGCTGATGGCCAACAACCCTGGAGCTCTGCAGGGCTGGCAGCCCCTTCTGCCCCAAGCCGGAGATCCGGTCTGGAGGGATGATTTTTCCAACCTGCTGCAGGTGATCCGTTGGCCCCAGATCCCCAGTTCCGAGTAGGAATCGGACTGTTCGACCCTTGGGCGAATGCACCAGCCTTAGGCAGCCCCGCAGCTCAAACAATCTTTACAACGCAGAGTTGGTATGAGTTATGATTGTTTGAAACGTAACTAATGCCTGCTCAGGAGCTCAGCTCATGTCTCCTTCAACTTTGCAAGCCCTTACTGTCAATTCGCAAGCCGTCATGGCTGAAGCCTCTGGGGCTCGTTTCGTGGCCATCGGCGGCAGCTTGCGGCCCAATTCCTTGACTTATCAAGCGCTGGAGGTGGCGCGGCGCGAGTTTGAGAAGCTGGGGATCCCCTTGCACATTCTCGATCTGCGGCAGATGAAGCTGCCCTTTGCGGATGGCTCGGAATCCTACGCGGACTATCCTGATGTGGCGCTCTTGCAGGCGACCATGAAGCAGGCGGATGGGATCCTCTTGGCCAGCCCGGAGTACCACGGCGGCATCAGCGGCAGCCTGAAAAATGCCCTGGATCTGTTGCGTTTTGAGCACCTGGAGGGCAAGGTCTTCGGGTTGATCAGCGTTTTGGGCGGTGAGAGCAACAGCAACACCCTCAACCAGATGCGCTTAATTGTGCGTTGGGTGCATGGCTGGGCGATCCCGGAGCAAATCGCCATTGGTCGGGCTTGGAGCGCTTTTGACGAGCAGGGCAATCTCAAAGACGAGAAGCTACAACAGCGCTTTCAACACTTTGTCCACAGCTTGGTGACCCACACCCACAAGTTGCGGGGGATCCCAGTAGTAAGGCCTTCCTGAATACCTGCAGGCCCTGGCTGCCCCTGTTGCTACCCAGCCCCTCAGCGGGGGGTTATAGTTATTCCCAGCCAGTGCAAGTCCTTTGCATGGCTCTTTGGCCAACTTTTTGGCAAAGAAGAGGAGGAGTTGAGAAGGTTTTATAGGGCATTGGCTAACCTGCAGAATCAATCCACACGGGTATGGTTCAGTCTGTTCCCCCTTATTCCGATAGAGCTGGATCCCTGTCTCCCTGGGTAGCTCTGCAAGTAACCTTGCAACAGATGCGGGAGCAGAGCGATGCCAACGCCCTCATTCAGCTCACGCTGGAGTATGTCAGGGCGGTGTTTGGGGCGCCGCTGATCTGGCTTGCTCTTTACGACTATGCCAATCACCAGTTGGTGGGCCAAGGGGGGGTGACCCTGCGGGAAGACGATCAAGCGCTCTTGCGAGCTCTGTATCCCCTGCAGCCGGGGGAGATCCTGGAGCAGGTGGTGATCGAACAGCGGCCCATCAGCGTGCCCGATCTTTCCCAGGAGCCGCGCATGGGCCTTTGGCAGCGGGAGGCCAGGCGCCTGGGCGGGATCCAGGGCTGCTTCATCTATCCCTTCTCGGCGGTGGGGCGGCGGCGCTGCCTGGGGATCCTGATGCTGGGATCCCAGATGTGGGGAGTTACCACCCGCGAGGACGAAAAGGCCCTGCTGGGGATTTTGCTGGGGCAGTTGGCGGCCTCGCTGCAAGAGCTAGAAAACGCTTGGCAACAGCAGACCGAAAAGCGCCTTGAGGATCTACTTCTGAGGTTGGGAACGGCGATGCGCCAGGCGGGATCCCTGCAGGAACGGGTCAGCCTGGTGAGGCAGGAGCTGCAGACGTTCCTGGGCGCCGTCCATATTCAGGTGTACTGGCACGAGCGCAGCCAGGGGCGGTTTGTTCCCCATGGAAGCGCCGCTAGGCCCAGCCAGCCACCCACTCCTGCCCCCATGTCCAGAGAGGCCAAAGCGGGAGCAGCGTCGCCAAAAGATGGCGGCCTTTCGCTGCGGGAATTGGGAGACATGTACTACACCCTCACCGATGGCCAGGTGGTGGTGGGCGGCACGGGGACGACCCGCTCTGAGGTTCCCCCCAAGCTGATGCAGCAGTTGCGGGCTCAGGCGGTTTTGGCGGCCCCGATTTTGCTGGAGAGGGATCTGCTGGGGTTTATCTGGGTGCAATCGGAGCTGCCCCGCACCTGGCAAGCGGTGGAGCGACAGTTGGTGGCCGCTGCCGCCAATGGGCTGGCCTTGGCCGCCCCCCTGGAAAATCTGGATCGCCGCATTCGCCAGTTGGCCGACGACCAAGAGTTTGTCCACCAGGTGGGCCGTTCGCTTTACAACCCGGCAGAGCTGCAACAGGCTCTCCAGCAAGCGGTGGTTGGCCTGGGGCAGCGCCTGAAGGCCGCTGTGGTGGCCGTGTTGACGGTGGATCCCGACAGGCCCATCCCCCGCCTCTTCTACGAGCACCGCAGCGAAGGCAAGCAGGCTTTGCCGCCGCAGTTTAGCCCCTTGAGCGAGCAAGACTGGCAGGATCTGCTGCGCAGCGAGGTGGTGGTGGCAGAAAACTACGACCAAGATCTGCGCCTGCTCTCTTGGCGGCAAGAACTGGCCCCTCTGGGGGTGCGCTCCCTCATGCTCACCCATACTCGGGTCGGCGGCGCCGTCAGCAACGCTGTCTTTCCGGAAGGGCTGCTCCTGGTATTACACCCCCAGCTACGGGCCTGGAGCCGGGAAGAACGGCAACTGCTGCGCGGGATCGCCCAACAAGTGGGGTTGCTCCTGCGGCACCTCCAATCGGAACAACAGCGACAACGGCAAGAACAACTGCTCAGGGGCCTGATCGCCACCTGTCTGGCCCTGCAAAACCTGAACACCTCGCCCGTTGGCGACAGCAGTATAGAGTCCTTTCTCTACACCACCACCGCTCAACAGACGGCCCAATTGCTGGGGATCCCGTTGGCTCTCGTAGTCAGTTGGCAGCCGGGGGAGAGCCGGGCCCAGTTACAGCCGCCCTTTGCTGCTGCCCCTGAGTTCTGCCCCAGCGGAGCCACCGAGATCGACCGCCAGGATCCGCTGCTGGCTTATGTGCTGCAGGCGGGGGAGCCCCTTCAGCTTGCCCAAGAAGAGATCCCGGCTGCCAGCCGCACCTGGCTCAATTCTGCCGGCCTGGGATCCTGGCTGCTGGTGCCCTTGGGCGAGACAGATCCCTCTCTGCCGGAGCCTCTGGGGGTTTTGATCCTGGGGGCAGAGGCAGGTAAGGTTTGGGATCCCGACGAGCGGGCGGCTGTGATGTTGATCGCCCAGACCTGCGCTTGGACGCTGCGGCGCTTGCTTTGGATGCAAACTTTGCAAGAGCAGCAGGAGGTGCTCAGGGAGTTGAACTGGTACAAACACCGCCGCCTGCTAGACCTACAGAATGCCCTCCTGGACGGCCTGCGCCGCTTGGGTCAGGTGCCGGAGATCCCCGGCGACGAAGCCACCCGCTGGCAAAAAGTGGTGGAGATCGGCAAGGGGCTGCGAGAGCTGACGGTCTCCACAGAGCCGTTGTTGCAGGCGGAAACCTGGCAGATCCAGCCACAGTTGCAGTCGGTATCTTTGGCTACTTTGGTGCGCAAAAGCCTGCGCCGGGTGGAGGGCCTGACCCAAAAACGCAAGCTGTGGCCGCGGGCCCATGGGGACATGAGTCTGGCCATCCAGGGGGATCCCGGACGCCTGGAGATGGTGCTCTGGGAGCTGCTGGTGGTCGCCGCTTTGCGCAGCCCGGAAGGGGGGCGGCTGGATCTGTGGAGCCAGGCTGGCGAGGGCTATGCAGAGCTGCTGGTGGTGGATCAGGGCAGCTTTGACCCTCACCTGGCAGCGGCACTTCAGTTGGAGCCGGAGCGGGTGATCTACGCGGATCCTTTGCTCAAGTCGCCTTTGGCGGCCAGCCCCGGCCTGGAACTCAGCTTATGCCAACGGGTGGTGCAGCGGATGGGAGGTCAGCTCTCCTTCTATCTGTCTGGGGATGGGCGCTCCGTTTCCCGACTGCTCCTGCCGCTGAGCCCAGCGTAGAGCATAGCCCTCTCAGGAAGACAAGATCCTCAGCAGCCAAAACAGGGGCAAGAAGGCCAGCACCCCTCGATCCAGCCGCCGCAGTTGTAGGCGGTGCCAGCGCAGGGGATGGTCGGGGCCGGTCAGCCCACGGGCTTGCATGGCCATGGCCATCTGTTCGGCCCGCAGGAGCAAGTTTTCAAAAAAGCGCTCCACCAGGGCCAGCAGGGTTTGCATCCCGCCCCGAAAACTGAGGGATCCCCAGCGCACATCCCGAGTTCGCACCGCCCGCACCAGGTTTTGCACCTCCTCCATCACCAGCGGCAGAAAGCGCAGCGCCAAGGTGAGGGTGAGGATCACCTCCGCAACCGGCCATCCCCAGCGCTGGCAAGGTTGCAACAGTTGGCCGATCCCAGCGGTGATCTCCTCTGGGGCGGTGGTCAGCAAAAACAAGTTGGTGGCATAGAGCAGCGTAAAGATGAGGGTGCCCAGCCGCAGGGCCACCGACAGAGAACGGCGGGACACCTGAAAGGTTCGTCCCAACAGGGAAATTTGAACCAAGCGGTAGCGATAGGGCGTTGGCCAGGCACGGGTTTGCTCGCGCCAGGCGCGGTCTGGGGATCCCTGTTCTACGGCTAGGTGAACGCTATCGCGAACGCCGGGGATCCCGGTCAGCCCATAGCCCACCACCTGCACATCCTGCCGCTGCGGCTGCGGAAAGACCCCCAATCCATCTGGGGCCAAGCTGGTGATCCCAAAGGTGAGCAGGCTGAGAGCCAACACCAGAGCGAGTTGGCCTGACCAAACCCGGCGCGGCAGACGGGCTGCCACCGTCAAGAGCAAGAGAAGTGCCACCACCGCCAGGCGCCAGCCATTGCCGGCCAAAATGGGACTGAGCAGGAAGCTGAGCAGCCAGGCCAGCTTCACGCGCGGATCCAGGCAATGTAGCCAGGTGCGAGGCTCTTCCAGATAAATCCCCAGCGGGGCATTGCGCAGGATATCCACGATCGGGCAAGCGGGAAACAGCCTATCTATGTAAGCTACCCGACTCCGACCGCTGGGCGGTATTCAAATCGCGGCCAAGAGAACACAACCCTCACTAGCCTTGGATCCCCCCTTGGCGGCATGATAAGAACGAGGGATCCGCAGAACAAGGCAAAAATGGACGTGCAACTGGGCCGCAATCGGCAGGCAAGACGCGCTTATGGGCTGGATGAGATCGCGCTGGCACCAGGCAGGCGAACTCTGGATCCCAGCCTGGTAGACACCCACTTCACTCTGGGAGGGATCCAACGGCCCATCCCCATCATCGCCAGCGCCATGGACGGCGTGGTGGATGTCAAGATGGCGATTTTGCTCTCCAAGCTGGGGGCGATGGGCGTGCTGAACCTGGACGGGATCCAAACCCGCTACGCGGATCCCGACGAGGTGCTGGATCAGATTGCTGCGGTCGGCAAAGACGAGTTTGTTCCCCTGATGCAGCGCCTCTACAGCGAGCCCGTCAAGCCGGAGCTGATCCAAGAGCGCATCCGCCAGATCAAAGCCGCCGGCGCCATTGCCGCCGCTAGCTGCGTGCCCGCCCATGCGGCTGAATATGGCCCCCTAGTGGCGGAAGCAGGCGGAGATCTCTTCTTCGTCCAGGCCACCGTGGTTTCCGTCCATCACAAGGTGCCAGAGGGCATGCAAAAGCTGGATCTGGCCGCGTTCTGCCGCTCCATGCCCATTCCCGTGGTGCTGGGCAACTGCGTCACCTACGATGTCGCCCTGGAGCTAATGCAAGCGGGAGCTGCCGGCGTCTTGGTGGGCATCGGCCCCGGCGCTGCCTGCACCTCCCGCGGCGTGCTGGGGGTGGGAGTACCTCAGGCCACCGCCATTGCCGACTGCGCTGCCGCCCGCGACCAGTTCTTGGCCGAAACCAGCACCTACGTTCCCATCATCGCCGACGGCGGCCTGGTGACCGGCGGGGATATCTGCAAGGCCATCGCCTGTGGGGCCGATGCCGTGATGATCGGATCCCCCTTGGCTCGCGCTCAGGAGGCGCCCGGTCGCGGCTTTCACTGGGGCATGGCCACCCCCAGCCCCGTTTTGCCCCGCGGCACCCGCATTCGCGTGGGATCCACCGGCACCCTGGAAGAGATCTTGCGCGGCCCTGCCCGCCTGGATGACGGCACCCACAACCTCTGGGGCGCTCTGCGCACCAGCATGGCCACCCTGGGCGCCGCCAACCTCAAGGAAATGCACCAGGTGGCGATCTGCATTGCCCCTTCCCTTTTGACCGAGGGCAAGGTGTACCAGAAGGCGCAGAGCCTGGGCATGGGGAAATAGCCCCTCAGGAAATGCTAGACTCAGGGAGCCGAGGGGGCGGTTAGCTCAGCGGTAGAGCGCCTGCCTTACAAGCAGGATGTCACTGGTTCGAGTCCGGTACCGCCCATCCCCGCCTTAGCCCGTGGCTCAGCTTCAGGATACACCCGCTAGCCAGGGCCGGATCCCTGAGGTAAAGTAATGGGTATAGGGCCTGGAGCGTCTGCCGCCCTTGAGCCTCGCATTGAGTCTCGCTCAAAAAGTGTGTAAAGTGGTAGACGATGTAAGACAGGGCTGTACTATGTTCTTCTAGAATTCGCAACTGTCAGGCTCGCTCTAGAGTTGGGCAGTTGGGCATCGCTAGGAGACGTTGCCACAGCTAAACAGGTGTGAGGACAAAAAACAAGGAGAGAAACATGCCCGCGAAACACACGAACTACTGGAAAACGCTGCTGGCTGGCACCCTGGGTGCAGCGGCAGTCTTAACCCCTGGAGTGGCCTATGCCCAAGCTACAGGGCCTGTCACCTCCATCTCTGAGCTTTCCGATGTGCAGCCCACCGACTGGGCATTCCAGGCGCTGCAATCGCTGGTCGAGCGCTACGGCTGTATTGCCGGCTACCCTGACCGCACCTTCCGCGGCAACCGGGCCATGACCCGTTTTGAGTTTGCCGCCGGGATGAATGCCTGCTTGGATCGCATCAACGAGCTGATCGCCGCCGGCCTGGCCGACAAGGTTTCTAAGGAGGACTTGGCTACACTGCAGCGGCTGCAGGAGGAGTTTGCCGCTGAGCTGGCAGCCCTGCGGGGACGGGTAGACGCGCTGGAAGCCGACGTAAATGACCTGAAGGGCAAGGTCTTCAACCCGGTCACCAAGCTGAATGCCCAAGTGATCACCGCTGTCCTGGGCAGCGCTCTCACCGACGACCGGGTGGTCAACAACAGGGTGGTGGCCGAGCAGAATCAGGCGAACATGACCCTGCCCTACCGGGTGCGCTTGAACTTCGACGCTTCCTTTGCTGGGCGTGACCGTCTGCGCATTCGTCTGCAGGCTCGCGATGCGGTAACCACCTTCTTCGCAGGGGATCCAGGCGTTGGCTTCCAAGGGGGTGGTGGTGGCACCTTCACACTGGCCCAGTTGGTCTATCAGTTCCCTGCCTTTAACCGCGCTGCCACCATCTACGCCGGCATCACGGGCACTGGGGTGTCCAGTGTCCTGCAATACAGCGTCCCCTTCGATGCCCTCTCCGACTTTGCCGACCTCCCCAACTCCACGGGAGATGTGCCCAGTGGCACGCTGTTTGGCTTCCGCTATCGCCTCGGCGACCAGTTTCGTCTGGCCTACGCCTACAGCACCCGCGGCGGCCAGACCTTGGGCAGAGGTTTCGGTGACAGCGGTTTGACTGGTAACGACAGCGCCCACACGGTGGAGCTGGGCTTTCTGCCGACGGAAAATCTGGAGCTATACTTGCAATTTGCTTCCACCTATCTGCAGGACGCTAGCCGCGGCCCCGGTTTCCTGGCTACCGGCAGCAGCCTTTTCCGCGGTCCGCTGCGCCGGAATGACGTCACCCCCTCGGCTCGGGTCAATGCCTTTACAGTGGCTGCTAACTGGGAGCTGAGCCCCCGCATTATCCTGTCCGGCTGGTTTACGGCGGGCAACGTTGACTATAACCTGCCCAATGTGGTGCCGGCTGGCACTATCGATCCGGGCGATGAAGACTTCAACGGGTTCTTGCTTGGTTTTGCCTTCCCGGATCTCTTCATTGAGGGTGCCAAGGGTGGTGTAGTCTTCGGTCAGCCGATTGTGACTACAGACAACGACGGGGTTTGGGATACTCGGCCCTTCATTGTGGATGTCTACTACAGCTTCCCGGTCAACGACTACATTACCTTGACGCCCGCCGCCTACTTTGTGAGCAATCCCAATGGGGGCAGGCCAGGGGACAACGACCCGACCATCGGTGTGGGTGCTCTGCGGGCAGTGTTCACCTTCTAACCCCTTGCTCTCCCGCCTAGGTTAAAAACAACGGAGGGATCCGCTGCGGCGGATCCCTTTTTTATGGAAAGTCTCCCAAGCCTTGCCCTGGAAGACATCGAGCAAGTTGGAGCGGGCGCCGGGAAGCTAGGGGTTACAAAAGGCGCACTGAGCCGGATCTGCCCAGGTCTCTGCCACAGGCTCGGTGTGGGTGTGGGAACAGCGGGCACAGCCATATACCCACGCCTTGGTTACAGGGGTGGGGGCACCACACTGGCCGCAGGGCAGCCCAGGCAGCGCACGGATGCGCCAGTAGCCGGGAGTGCCGCAGGCGGGGCAGAGGCTTTGGGCTTTGGCGATGAGGTTTTGGGTGGCTGCCGCAATCACCTGCAGGCGGGTTGGGTTGTACAGGGCCCGCATATCGGTTTCCAGGTGCAGCCTTCCCTGGCGGGCCAGCAGCTCCTCCACCACCTGCTTTAGGGTTGCTTCGTCTTGGATCCCTTTGTGGATAAGTTGGGGGTTTTCCGGCTGGTCGAGGGCGATCAGGCCGTGCTGTGGGAACCCCACCTGTCGGGCAAAGTCGAGCGCTTCTGCCCAGCTCTGCACCCAGCGATGGCTGAAATTGGTTTGGGTGCTTTCTGCATAGCCCACCAGCTCCAAGGGATCCGCGTCAGGTTCAAAAACCTTGAGCATGACCCATTCCTGGTTCCAAGGGATCCAGGGAAGCTGGGGGTGGGGGCCGAAGGATCCCTCGCTGGCCAAAACCAAAGAGGCAGGATAAGCTTGGCGGGCTCTCTCAATCTTTAGGCGTAGGGTGTGGATGGGATCCCCCGGTCGGGGCCGCTCCCGTGAGAAGGTGCCCAGTTGGTCGGTGTCGAGAGGTATCACTTGCACCTGGATCCCCAGGTGTTGGGCCAAGAGGGGGCCAATCACTTGCTCCTTGCGATGCAGGGTTGCCAAGTAGGCAACCCGACCTTGCCATTGCATAGACTCAGGCCCGACCCCGATCCGGCAAACGAAGTCTACAGCTTTATTGTTGGGCTCATCGGATGGCTCAAACCAGGGGACTGGGTTCTGCCGCCAAGCCCAACTGGGCGACGGCCTCGGCCAAAGCGGCCTCCCGGCTCTCCACAAACCGCTCTGCCGGCAAGGGCAAACGTAGGCTTTCCAAGCGCTGTCGGATCCGGCCCCTGGCCCCGACAATCCACACCTGCTTGCCGCGATCTAGGGCCTCACGAATGGCATTTTCCAGAGAGAGCGTCGCCGAAACCCCCAGCATCGGCACATCCGACAGATCCACCACCAAAGCCAGACAAGAAGCCACCGCCTGGTGTTGGCGGGAAATGGCCTGGGAAACCCCGAAGATCATCGGGCCGCTCAGGTAAAACAGCAGCACCTGGCCGCGGCCCTGGCGCAGCAATTCCTTTTCCCGCGGCGTGAGATCTACGGCATCGTCGGCATCGGTAATGGCCTTCACCTCTTCCGACTGCAGCTCGCTCAAGCGCTGGATGGTGAGCAAATTGGCCACAAACACCCCCACTCCCACGGCGGCGATGAGATCCACGAACACCGTCATGAACATCACCCCGTACATGATGGCCGCCCCTTTGAGGGAGAGGCGGTGGGCCCGCTTCAGGAAGCTCCAGTCGAGGATATCCACCCCCACCTTAAAGGCGATCCCCGCCAGCACCGCCATCGGGATCCCTTGGGTGAGGGGAGCGGCAAACAGCACCACCATCAAGAGGATGAGGGCGCGGGTGATGCCGGCTAAAGGGGTACGCCCACCTGACTGGATGTTCACCACTGTGCCCATGGTCGCCCCCGCCCCCGGCAAGCCCCCCAGGAAGCCGGAGACCAGGTTGGCGATCCCCTGCCCGATCAGCTCTTGGTCAGAGTCGTGGCGGGTGCGGGTGAGGTTGTCGGCAATCACCGCCGTCAAGAGGGTGTCGATGCAGCCCAGCATGCCCAGCACCACCCCGTCCAACACCAAGCTGGCCAAAGATGAAAAGGGCAACTGCGGCCATTGCACCTGGGGCAGGCCGGTGGGAATGGGGCCAATGCGCCGCAAATCCCAGTCAGCCATGAACCAGTTGGCCACCAGCGTTCCCAGCACCAGGGCCACCAACTGGGGCGGCACCGCCCGTCGCCAGGGCTTGGGATAGAAAAAGAGGATGGCCAGCGTCAGCAGCCCCAACCCCAGTTCCGGCACCTTGAGGTTAAGCAGGTAGGTCGGCAGGTTCTGCACCGACCCGATCACTCCCCCCTGGCTGGCGTGGCCCAACAGCGGCGGGATCTGCAGCAAAATCATGATCCAGCCAATCCCCGACATAAAGCCGGAGATGACGCTGTAGGGCATGAGGGTGATGTACTTGCCCAGCTTCAGGGATCCAAACAAAATTTGAAACAGGCCCCCCAGCATGACCACGGTAAAAGCTGGCCCCAACCCCTGATCCGGATAGCTGGCGGTAACCTTGGCAACCACCGCCGTCATCATCACCGTCATCGGCCCGGTGGGTTCGGAGATAAGGGTGGGGGTACCGCCGAACAGGGCGGCAAAAAAGCCCACACACACCGCCCCGTACAAACCTGCCACCGGCCCCGCCCCGGAAGCCACCCCAAAGGCCAAAGCCATCGGCAGCGAGACAATCGCCGTCGTCAGGCCGCCGAACAGATCCCCGCGCCAGTTTTCTAGGCTCAGACGCCGACGCCAAGCCAGCACTCCCCCACCTTGCCTCGTCACTTGGCCTAACATGCCCCACTGCCCTCAATGCTACAGGTAGCCTATCATTGAGCGTTACCATAAAGCCCCGATTAGAGGATAGGTTTTTATCTATCAATGTCTTCAGGGATCCCCTTTGGACAGGGGGCGGATCCGGACAACTCCCTTTGCCGGCAGCCACTCTACCCCGACAAAAGGCAATGGTAGACTGGAAGCACATGAATTTATTTTGTCACCATCCTGGGTTGCCGACCGTTGGCGGGCAACAGCGATTGGCGCTGCGACAGCCTCATAACCTCGAACCGTGCCCGCGCCCAAGCCGACCGGGATCCCTCACCTCTACCCCCACCCCATGAGCGACAACGAATTGACCGCACGCATCATCTCCACCGATCTGCAGCGGGAGATGGCGCAGTCCTACCTGGAATACGCCATGAGCGTGATTGTCGGGAGGGCTCTGCCGGATGCCCGCGACGGCCTCAAGCCGGTGCATCGCCGCATCCTCTACGCCATGCACGAGCTGGGCCTGACGGCGGATCGGCCTTTTCGCAAGTGTGCCCGCGTCGTCGGGGATGTGATCGGGAAATACCATCCCCACGGGGATCAGGCGGTTTACGATGCCCTGGTGCGCATGGCGCAGGACTTCTCCATGCGGGAGCGCCTGGTGGACGGGCACGGCAACTTCGGCTCCATCGACAACGACCCGCCGGCGGCCATGCGCTACACTGAGTGCCGCCTCACCGCCTTTGCCCAGGAAGCCCTGCTGCAGGATATCGACGCCAACACGGTTGACTTCATCGACAACTACGACGGATCCCAACAAGAGCCGCTGGTGCTGCCGGCGCGGATCCCGCAGTTGCTCTTGAACGGCTCCTCCGGCATCGCCGTGGGCATGGCCACCAACATCCCACCCCACAACCTGGGAGAGCTGGTGGACAGCCTGATCGCCCTCATCCACAACCCCAACCTAACCAGCCTGGAGTTGATGCAGTGGATCCCGGCCCCCGATTTCCCCACCGGCGGGCTGATCATGGGCCAGGAGGGCATCCGCGAAGCCTATACTACCGGGCGCGGCTCCATCACCCTGCGGGGGGTGGCCACGGTGGAGACCATCGAGCAGCGGGGCCGACCGGCGCGGGAGGCCATCATCATCACCGAGCTGCCCTACCAGACGAACAAGGCAGCCATGATTGAAAAAATTGCCGAGCTGGTCAACGAGAAAAAACTGGAGGGCATTGCCGACATCCGCGACGAAAGTGACCGCGAGGGCATGCGGGTGGTGATCGAGCTGAAGCGGGATGCCCAGCCGCAGGTGGTGCTCAACAACCTCTACAAGCAAACCCCCCTGCAGAGCAGTTTTGGGGTCAACATGCTGGCCATCCTCAACGGCGAGCCGCGCACCCTGACCTTGCGGGACGCGCTGCAGGCTTTCTTGGATTTTCGGGAGGAGGTGATCGAGCGGCGCACCCGCTATGAGCTACAAAAGGCGGAGGAGCGGGATCACCTGTTGCAGGGGTACCTGGTGGCTTTGGGGCAGTTGGATCGGGTGATCGCCCTCATCCGCGGAGCCGCCGATACCGCCGCCGCCCGATCCGAATTACAAGCAACATTGGGCCTGAGCGAAGCGCAAGCCGACGGGATCTTGCAAATGCAACTGCGCCGCCTCACCGCCCTGGAAGCGGAGAAAATCCAGGCCGAACACGAAGACTTGGTGAGGCAAATTGCCGATTTGCGGGATATTTTGGCCCGTCGGGAGCGGGTGATGCAGATCATCAGCGAAGAGCTGCAGCAGCTCAAGGCCCGCTTTGCCAGCCCGCGCCGCTCCCGCCTCTGTCTGGAAGACTGTGAGCTGCAGACAGCCGATCTGATCGAGAACCGCGAGACGGTCATCTTTCTCACGGAGCAGGGCTACATCAAGCGCATGGACATCAAAGAATTTCAGGTGCAGGGGCGGGCCACCCGCGGCAAGGCTGGCACCCGTATCAAAGACGACGATGCCATTGAACAGTTTTTTGCCTGTCGCAGCCACGACACCATCCTCTTTTTCACAGATCGGGGGATGGTCTATACCCTGCCTGCCTACGAGATCCCGCAGGGAAGCCGCACCGCCCGCGGCAGCGCCATCGTCCAGTTGCTGCCCCTGAGCCGGGAAGAGCGGGTTACCTCGATGGTGCCCGTGAGCAAGTTCAGCGACGACGAATATCTGGTGATGCTGACCCAGGGGGGCTACATCAAAAAAACGGCCCTCAGCGCCTTTGCCAATGTGCGTTCCAACGGCCTAATTGCTATTTCTCTGGAGGAAAACGATGAGCTGCGCTGGGTGCGCCGCGCCCGCTCCAGCGACGATGTAGTGATGGCAACCCGCCAAGGCATGTCCATTCGCTTCCGGGCAGATGACGAGCAACTGCGTCCCCTAGGGCGGCCTGCTCGCGGCGTGCGGGCCATCACCCTCAACCCCGGTGACGACATCGTCAGTATGGACATTATTTTCGCCGAGTCGGTGATGGCTGCTGAGCGAGAGGGGGAGGGGCTGGCCAACCCCTGGGTGTTGGTGATCACCAAAGAAGGGCGGGGCAAGCGCTCGGCCATCGACCACTTCCGTCAGCAAAACCGGGGTGGCAAGGGGGTGATCGCCACCAAGTTCCGCCAGGAGTCGGATGAATTGGCTGCCCTGCGCATCGTCAATGCCGAGGACGAGATCCTGTTGGTAACTGCCAGAGGCATTGTTATGCGCCAGTTGGCCAAGGCCATCCCCACTCAGTCTCGTGAGGCAACAGGGGTGCTGGTGCAGCGCTTGGATCCCGAAGACAGCATTGTAGCGGTGACGGTGGTGCCGGCCTCTTTTGTCGGGGATCCCACTGAAGTCGAGGAAGAGCCCGCGGGCGAAACCTCGGAAGACAGCCGTTGATCCTGAGGCCCCAGCTTCAGCTCTGGATCCCAGGTGCGGTATTTGCCACGGCAGAGGGGTAGGATCCCGTACCGAGAGGGGTGAGGATTGGGTGTTAGCGTTGACATAGCCCAAAGCGGCCAACTGCGAAGGCCTGAGGGATCAGGCCGGGCTTCCGAGTTGGGCTGGATCTGCTGTGTTTGGGGAGCTTGGTGACTCCATGTCGAGCCCATTAAATTTCATCCCTGGTTTTGAGGCTGTGCAAACTCCGAGCCCCGACAACCGGCTCTGGCAGTATCTGCAAGCTCAGGATCCCAGCATTTTTCAGGATATTGCCCGCAATTCTTCCCCTGAAGTGCTGGAGATCTTGGGCCACAACATCCGCAGCTTGGTGGGGAGCTTGCCCTCCGATCAATTTGGGGTGCAGATCATCACCAACCGCGAGAGCTTGGCGAAAATGCTCTCCGGCGCGATGATGGGCGGCTATTTTCTGCGGGTGATGGAGCAGCGTCTGGCCCTGGAGCAATCCTTGGGCAGCCCGTCCGCTCCTGACACTTCTCCTCATTCGGAGAGCGGCCATTCTTAGCCGCCCAGGCATAACTTCCTGCGGCATGGCGCTAGAGTGGAGCTGTCGGGCTGGGCCAGGAGCATGCAATTTCTCGTCGCTCTTTTGTTAGCACTGGCGTGGCTGTTTGCCCCCAGCCCGGTTCAAGCCCAAGGGGTTGCTTGCCCCTACGCCACCTTGCGCCTGGAGTCCAGGCTGGCGGTGGATGCCAAGCAAGTCTGCGAGGCGGCTGCCCCCTGGGCAGCGAAAGGTTTTCGGGTGCTGGTTTATCTCACCGATGCGCGGGATCCCTCGGAGCAGGCCTGGTTTGCCCGTTTGGATCGTGTGGAGGCAGAGGCCGGCCTGCGGGATCGGTCGCAAGTGGATTTTTACGACCGCAACGGCTTGACGGTAGCCGCCAGCACCGATACTTTCCCGCCCTGGGGGTTCAACATCACCTATGGCGAAACCCTCTACGGCACCCGCCTCGATACCGCCGACCACGAGTACCAACACCTCCGATCCCAGGTGCGCGAGCTGCTTGGCCAAGGGGATCCCTCGCAGGCGCTGGTGGTCGGGCTGCAGCAGAGCTATCGGCTGGCCTATCCGCCTCCGCCTTCCCCCTGGCCGCTGCTGGGAGTGGGGGCCGGTGCCGCAGCGGTGATCGGCGGCACGATCTCCTGGCGCAGGCAGCGGCGCCGCCGGCAGTTGCAAAACCAGATCCAAGTCCTGCAAGCTCCGGTGGCCACTCTGCTCTTGGCCCTAGAGGGTCTCTTGCCCAGTGACAAGCCGGAGGAGACTATCTTCTACCGGCTTTATTTGATTTTGGGGGGGGAGCGCTACCCACAGTTGGGATCCCGCCTCCTCGAGACTTTGCAGGCCTGTCGGCAGGCTCTCACGCAGGCCTTTTGGGTGCAAGGGCAGCTCTCCAACCAAACTCCCACCACCCTCAGGGAGCTGGAGCAGCAGGTGGAAGCCTGGGAACGCCTCTACATCAGCCTGGTGGGCAGCCGTGAGCGCCTGCTCAACCTCAGCGAAGAGCAACTGCAAACTCTGCTCAACCCGGTGCAGTTTCTTCCCTCTAACCTGGCCGAGGAAGGGGGATCCCTGCTGCGGCAACTGGAAGACCTGCGCCAACAGTTGGAAGGTCGCCCCCTGAAAGTCGAGCTGCTGCGGGTGGATCCCAGCCGCTTGGATGCCGATGGCATTCTCGGCCTGATCGAGCGGGTGCAACGGGAGCTGGATCGCCTGCAGAAGGCCCCTGCTCTGCTCTCCGCCAAGCTGGCTACTCTGGAAAACCGATTGCGCCAAGCCCCTGCGGGGATCCCGACCTCTCTCGGCTCTGGCTTGGCCGGGCTGTTGAACCAAGTGCGCTCCCTGCAGCAAAGGGGTTTGGATCTGGATGGGTTGGAGCTGGCCGAGGCCGGGATCCGCCTGCTGGATCTGCTGGCTCAACTGCAAACTTGGCAAAACCAGGGCTACCGCTTTCCCCGGCAGGCCGACGACCTGGCCCAACTGGTCTCAGCCCTGGGATCCCTGCCCGAGCTGCACAGCGCCATCGACAGACTAGAAAACCACAGCCGCGCCTACGTCCAGCAACACCAAAAAAACCAGGCCGAGCTCAGCCGCCTGCAAACTCAGCTCCAAAGCCTCAAGCAGCGCCTACCCGACCTGGATCGCCGGGTGTATGGGGGCTTCTTCCGCCACCCACCGCAGGAAGAGCGCAAAGCGCTGGAAGAAACGAGGCGGCTCCTCCTCTACATCAGCCAAGAGGGGATCCCGGCCATTCAGCGCTGGAACAGCCTCTCCGAGCAGAACTTCGATCAGGCCCAGCAAGAGATCGAGCGGGTTCAAGCCGCTCTGCAGCGCTGTGCAGACAGGCTGGATCGCCTGGAGCGATCCCTGTGGCAGGCGGAGCAAGAAGATGAGCGGCACAGCACCGTTACAGTCTTTACCTCGACTTCCTCTTGGGACAGGGACTTTGGCCGCTCTTCGGGCACGGGATCCTGGGGCGGCTCTTCTGGTTCTTCCGGCTCCTCCTCCCGCCATTCCTCCGGGGGCAGCTCTTCCCGCCACTCTTCGGGCGGCTCCTCCCGTCGTCGCTAGGGGGTGGGGATGACCAGCTCCACAGCCGTATCCAGGCGCGAGGGCGGCGGTGGGGCCTCGCCTGGGGCCAGTTCCAGGTAAGGGGCCAGGGGGGAATTGGCTTTCCAGCGGGATCCGATTTCGCCGGCCATTTGGGTGACCTGGATTTGATAGAGCTGCGCCAGCTCAGCGGCGTTGAGGTTGCCCCGCTCCACCTGATCGCGGCTGGCTTCTGCCAGAACCTCCGCCATGAGGTTGCCCTGCTCGTCAAACCGCCACAGCTCCAGGCGGCTGCGGGAGCGCAGACTCACCTCCGTCGGCGAGGCCGGGCGGGTGAGGACATCGACGCGGGCGATGACAATGGCCTCCAGGCCCAGGTAATCGAAAAACTGGCTCACCGCTTCCGGCTTGCGGCGATCCCACTCAAACAGCTCGTAGACCGGCCAGCCCACCTGGCGCAAAAGGGGCTGCAGGCGGCGGTTGTCCAGGGGCACCACCTTCTCGCTGTTGGGGATCAGGCCCAGGCGCACCGCTTCGATGGCCAGGCGCTGGCCCAAAAGCTGGGTATGTTCCAGCCCTCCTACCCCCAAAATGCCGAGGCGACGCCGGGGTTGGGGCCGGATGGGCACCTGCAAAACCACATCCACAGGGGTGGTCAGGCCCGCCTGCAGCAGGATCTCGTGCTCCGCCTTTTCGTAGTCGGGGTGCCATACGGTCAACATCCAACGTCCGGCAGGAGCCTGGTCGAGCTCAAACGCCCCCTGCTCGTCGGTTTGGACAGGTTGATTGGGGTTCTCCATGCCCTCCAACTGCACCTGCGCCCCGGCCACCGGCTGCCCCAGGCTGTTGCTCACCTGCCCCACCAGCCGCGCCTGGGATCCCGCTTGGTCTCTGTTATGAGGAGGAAACAGCGGCGTGAAGCGAGGAAGGGGGGTGGCCGGAGCCTGAGCCAATGCGCTTGCAGCCAGGGCCAGCCAGCCGCAGAGAGCCAAACTGCCCAAGCTGACCCTGCGCCCGCGAGAATTGAGAGAGAAGAAAAGAGGCATGGCAAGGCTGCATCCAGTAGTAGCAGTCGGTTCTATCAGGGCAAAATCCTGCTGCAGGGATCCTCACCCAGAAAAGGGATTGTTGGCCTGCCATTGTTGGATAAAGACGGGCACCATGTTGCGCACCTGCAGCCGAAACAGGCCCGCTGCCGCATCTTCAAACAGCGGATCTCCGCCCACATCATCCCGCCCATAGGCCTCATAGTAGCGAGCCCGATCCCCCGGCCGATCCCGCTGCAAGTCCACCACCACCACCAGGCCGCGGCTGCGCAACTGGTTGGGGGTGAAATTGGGAATTTCCACCGGCACAGCCGGGGCCAGGAAGCGCAGGGCCGTATTCAGC
Source organism: Synechococcus sp. OH20 (assembly GCF_047502685.1). Classification (NCBI taxonomy): domain Bacteria; kingdom Bacillati; phylum Cyanobacteriota; class Cyanophyceae; order Synechococcales; family Synechococcaceae; genus Synechococcus; species Synechococcus sp. OH20. The sequence continues at coordinate 57,707 of NZ_JANSIQ010000003.1, forward strand.
AGCGAGCTGCCCTGGCGGTTGTAGTCCCGCGAAATCTGCAGTTGGGTCAAGAGAATGTAGCGCAAGCCAAGGGCATCGCCGATGGCCTTCAGCTTGGCCAAGTCGGCGGTGTAGCGCTCATCCCGATCCAACAGAGTGAGGCCCTGGATGAGGGGCAAAAGCGGCTCAAAGCGGGGATCCGGCCCCAAAGGCCCGTTCAAAAGCAGCACCGGTCGCTGCGGCTGCAACTCCTTCAGGGCCAGGCTGAGGTGGCGGGCCAGCTCATCCGAGTAAACCGGCTCATCCGGCAAAAGGCCAATGCCCTCCGGCTGGCGGGCCGGCTGCCCCGGCGGCAGGCGAATATCTTGGGTGGATACAAAACCGGCCCGCACCTCCACCTGGGTGCTGGTGGGCGGAAACCCCGGCACCTCCACATCCACCAGGTACAGCCCCGCCGGCAACTCCGGCAATACATAGGTGCCGTCGGCAGCGATGCGAACCGTCTGCGGGGGCTGCGTGGAGGTGGCGGCCAGGCGCAAAACCCCCGTCTGGACGGGTTGGCCGGCAATATCCAGCACCCGCCCCGTCACCACGCCGCGGTTGCCGGAAGAGGGGATCCCATTCTGCTGGCTTGCCCCCCCATTCCAGGGCTCCGCCCGTCCGTCGCCAACTTGAGCCTGAATATCCACCAGACGGCGCAAAGCCGGGATCCCTGCCGCCACCACCCACAGATCCCGCTCCCCCAGCCTCACCAAACCCGTGGGTTGTCCCGCCAGCCGCAGCGAGGCGGCCAATCGCCCCACCTCCAGATCCACCACCTGCAGACGGTCGCTGTTGCGGGAGGTCACGTAGGCCCAGCGGCCATCGGCGGAAAGGGCCAGCCGTGTCGGTCGCCAATCCAGGCCAATCCGCTGCAGGGCCTCGCCGCTGCGGCCCAGATCCAGCACCGTCAGATCCTGGCTGCCCGAGTTGAGCACCACCAGGCGTTGCCGTTGGGCATCCAGAGCCATCGCTTCTGGAGTGTTGCCGCCGCGCCAGCGAGCCAACAGCTCGCCATTGTCGGGGTTGACCACCAGCAGGCTGAGGGGATCCTCGCCGGCCAGGCCCACAAACAGGGCTCCCCGCTCTGGGTCATAGGCCAAAGCCAAGGGTGGCCCCGGCAGCGGCAAGTTGCGGGCCTGCGGAGGCTCCGATCCATTCCGTTGGCGGTTGGGAGCGGGGATCACCGCCAAACTTTGGGCGGCGGGCATGGAGGCGAAAACTCGCCCCCCGGCCGCATCCACGGCCATATCCAAAACCCCCGCCGGCAGCCCGTAGGCCTGCAGCAGCTCCCCCGTCAGCAAATCAAGGGCCACCACCCCAGGAGCATTGGGGCCGGAGGCATAGACCACCTGCTGCACCGCATCCACCCGCACCACGCCGGGGGCAAAGCCCACCGCCACCTGCCACAGGGGATCCCCGCTCGCCCCATCCAGCAGCGTCACTGCCTGCGCTTCCAACAGTCCCACCGCCAGCCAGCCCCGCTCCGGCACCGCATCGAGGCGATCGGCAGAGCTGGGCAAGGGCAAAAGCCAATCCCCCTCCCCCCTCTGCCCGTTTTCCGCCGCCGAGAGGTTCCCCCCAGAAGCGGGAGAGCCTGTTTCAGGCGATTGCCCCAACACCGGGGAGCCCAGCCCCAGCACACCGCCCAGCACGACCAGCCACTGCCACCGCATTGCCCTTCTCCACCCCAGAGCCGCGCCTGCTTGGACCCAGCATAGCCAACCTGCCTGTTCGCTTGCCCTCGGAAGCCCAAACACATTTTGACAGGCTGCCCAGACGAACTTAGAATGGATATTCGCTGGTTTTAGCAGGATCAACCATGAAGGTGCGGCCCTCCGTCCGTCGGATCTGTGAAAAGTGCCGAGTTATCCGCCGCCATGGGCGGGTGATGGTGATTTGCTCTTCTAACCCGAAGCACAAGCAGCGGCAGGGATAAGGGCACGACGGCGGCTGTGTCCAGGATCGCAGCAGAAGACAAAGACAGCGGAGCCTAGCACAACGGAGCAGAGCCCTGGGCGGCGGTGAGAGCATGGATCCCACGTTTGGCCTTGCTGTGGCACATTCCCCACTTTGGCGATCCCAATCTTAGCAGCCGGCAGGCAACTCAGTTCTTTTGGGCAAGTTTGTTCGAGTTAGTTTGATTGGTCGGATTATAAGGCATCCCAGACTATGGCACGGATTGCGGGAGTTGACATCCCTCGAGAAAAGCGAGTTGAGATCGCCCTCACCTACATTTATGGCATTGGGCTCACCCGCTCGCGTCAAATTTTGGCGAAAACCGGCATTAACCCGGATACTCGTACCCGTGACCTCAGCGACGCCGAGGTGGCCGCCCTACGGACGGTGGTGGAGGGCGAGTACCAGGTGGAAGGGGATCTGCGCCGCCAAGAGGCGATGAACATCAAGCGGCTGATCGACATCGGCACCTATCGAGGCCGCCGCCATCGCCTGGGTCTGCCCGTACGCGGCCAGCGCACCCGCACCAACGCCCGCACCCGCAAGGGGGTGAGGAAAACGGTTGCCGGCAAGAAGAAAGCTCCTGCCAAGAAATAAGACCCTTCGACCATTCCAATCCCAAACAGTTGTCAAACAGTTGATTGCAAGGACGCATGGATCATGGCTCGGCAGCAACGGCGCGGACGTAAAGTCAAAAAGAACGTTCCTAACGGAGTGGCCTATATTCAGTCCACCTTCAACAACACCATCGTCACCATCACCGATCCCAACGGCGATGTAGTGTCTTGGGCTTCGGCAGGTTCTACCGGCTTCAAAGGCGCCAAAAAAGGCACCCCCTTCGCCGCCCAAATGGCCGCAGAAAATGCAGCGCGGCAGGCGATGGAGAACGGCATGCGTCAGATCGAAGTGATGGTGAGCGGTCCAGGAGCCGGCCGGGAAACCGCCATTCGCGCTCTGCAGGCAACGGGCCTGGAGATCACCCTCATTCGGGATATCACCCCCATTCCCCACAACGGCTGCCGACCCCCCAAGCGGCGGCGTGTCTAAAGGATCCCGCCTTGAGGGCCGGGCGAGCGTCTGGGGGGTTTCTTCCAAGGCTACGCGCCGCGCCAGCGACCGGTTTGCCCGAGATGACCTCTGAAGTTTCATAAGTTCTCCAAGCGGATATCCAGCCAGACGGACGGGGCCATTATGATGATTCAAACCAGCCGAACCCTCCATGCTTTGAGCAGCAAAGCGAGCGCAAGCGCTGTTGCCTACCAGACCGAGTGCGTTGAATCCCATCAGGATGCCACCGGCGTTCACTACGGCAAATTTGCTCTGGGGCCGCTGGAGCGCGGCCAAGGGATCACCGTGGGCAACGCCCTGCGGCGGGTGTTGCTCTCCAATCTGGAAGGGACGGCAGTAACCGCTGTCCGCATCGCCGGCGTGAGCCACGAGTTCTCCACGGTGCCGGGAGTGCGGGAAGACGTGATGGAGATCCTGCTCAACATGAAGGAGCTGGTGCTGCGCTCCACGGCTCCTGACACGCAGGTGGGCCGTTTGGTGGCGCAAGGGCCGGGGGAAGTTACCGCCGAGAAGCTGCAATTGCCCAGCGAAGTGGAGGTGATCAACCCCCGCCACCACATTGCCACTTTGGCGGAAGGGGCGATTTTGGAAATGGAGTTTATGATTGGCCGGGGACATGGCTACCGCGCCGTCGATTACTCCGACAGCAAATCGACGGCCATCGATTTTCTGCAGATCGACTCCGTCTTCATGCCGGTGCGCAAGGTGAACTACACGGTGGAAGCAGCCCGGGTCGGCCAGTCTCTGGAAAAAGATCGTCTAATATTAGAGATCTGGACCAACGGCAGCCTCACTCCGCAAGAGGCCCTCAGTCAAGCGGCCCGCATTTTGGTGAGCTTGTTCTCGCCCCTGCAGGAGGTCAGCTTCGATGCGCCGGTAGCGCCTCAGCAAACCGAAGATAACCAAAAGAACCAGATCCCCATCGAGGAGCTGCAGCTATCGGTACGGGCCTACAACTGCCTGAAGCGAGCCCAGATCAATACGGTGGCGGATCTGTTGGTCTACACCGAGGAGGATCTGCTGGAGATCAAAAACTTCGGCCAGAAATCTGCCGAAGAGGTGATCCAGGCCCTCAAGAATCGCTTTGGCCTAACGCTGCCCCGCGCCCGCGAAAAGGGCAAGGCCTAGAGCCCCAAGCAACCCTCCAAGGTGCTTGGCGCCGCCGGCGTCACCGCAAAACTCAGTCAGGATCCCCGAAGAGCCCAGGATAGAGGTTACCATGCGTCACCGTCGTCGTACCCCCCACCTCAACAAGCCTGCCGACCAGCGCAAAGCCCTGCTGCGGGCGCTGACCACAGCTCTGCTGCGGGAAGGGCGGATCACCACCACCAAAGCCCGCGCCAAGGCCATTCGCGCCACCACCGAGAAAATGATCACCCTGGCCAAAGAGGGATCTTTGGCGGCGCGGCGGCAGGCCCTGGCCTACGTCTACGACAAGGAGCTGGTGCGCTCTCTGTTTGAGCAAGCGCCGGAGCGCTACCGCGATCGGGCCGGTGGCTACACCCGCATCCTGCGCACCGTGCGTCGGCGGGGGGACGGAGCGGAAATGGCGGTCATCGAGCTGGTGTGAAGGGATCCCATGCAAAGCCGTCGCATTGCCCTGAAAATTCAGTACCTCGGCAGCGGCTTTCGCGGCTGGCAGCGTCAAGCGGGCCACCGCACCGTACAGGGGGTGCTGGAGGAGGCGATTGCGTCGCGGGCCGGGCACCCGGTGGCCCTCTACGGGGCAGGGCGCACCGATACGGGGGTTCATGCCTCAGGCCAGGTGGCCCACTTCGACACCACCTCTGGCATCCCACCCACGGAGTGGGCGCGGGTGCTGAACGACTGTCTGCCGGAAGATGTGGTGGTACTGGCTTCCGCTCAGGTGCCTGACTTCTGGCATGCCCGCTTTTCGGCCCGCTGGCGCCGCTATCGCTACTTGATCCTGAACCGGGAGCTGCCGGATGTGTTCTGGCGCCTCTTTAGCTGGCAGGTGCGTTGGCCTTTGCAGGTGGAGCCGATGGCGGAGGCCCTCCACTCCCTGCTGGGCGAGCACAGCTTGGAAGCGTTCCGGCGGCGCGGATCCGACCGGCCCCACTCGCGGGTGCAGGTGCAGGAGGTGCTCTGCCGGCGGCTGGGGGATCTGGTGAGCATCGAGGTGCAGGCCAGCGGCTTCCTCTACCGGATGATGCGGCTGCTGGTGGGATCCCTGGAGGTGGTGGGCCGCGGCGAGCTCAGCCCGCAACAATTTGTCCACCTCTGGCAGCACAACGACTGGAGCCAGATGCGCACCCGCTACAGCGCCCCTCCGCAAGGGTTGTGTTTGCTGGACGTGGGCTACGCTGCGGATCCTTTTGGGCGGCAGTTTGCCCACCTGTTGCCCTTTTTGGGGCCCCCTGAAGCCCGCCATCTGGCTGTGGGTGTCCCTTCCTTGGTCTGAGCGTTTTCTTGTCCAATCCTGCAGTTCTGTCCTCCTTAGCTGCCATGAACAAAACTCCCCTTCCCACTCCCGAAACTGCGGCGCCCCGCTGGTACCTGGTGGATGCTGCCGACCAGCGGCTGGGGCGCCTGGCCGCGGCCGTGGCCACCCTCTTGCGGGGTAAACACAAGCCCGACTTCACCCCCCATCTGGATACGGGGGACTATGTAATCGTGATCAATGCCGAAAAAGTGGTGGTCACCGGCAAAAAGCGCACCCAAAAGCTTTACCATCGCCACTCTGGCCGCCCTGGCGGCATGAAAGTCGAGACCTTTGCCCAACTGCAAGCTCGCCTGCCGGAGCGGGTGGTGGAAAAGGCGGTCAAGGGGATGTTGCCCCACACCCGTTTGGGCCGGCGGCAATTTACCAAGCTGAAGGTGTACGCCGGCCCCCACCACCCCCACGAGGCCCAGCAGCCGCAGGTGTATCCTGTTCACACGATCCCAGGAGCCAAAGCATGACGCAAGCAGCCAGCAGCCATCGAGCCGTTTATTGGGGAACCGGGCGCCGCAAAACCGCTGTTGCCCGCGTGCGCTTGGTGCCCGGCACCGGCAAGATCCTCATCAACGACAGGCCGGGAGACCAGTATCTGCAGTATCAAGAAGCGCTATTGGCCAACGTAAAAGCGCCGCTGGAGATCCTTGGTTTGGAGAACGCCTACGACATCCTGGTGCGAGCCCATGGGGGCGGCGTCCACGGCCAGGCCGATGCCATCAAGTTGGGGGTGGCACGCGCCCTCTGCGAGGTGGATCCGGCCAATCGCGGCCCCTTGAAGGTAGAGGGCTACCTAAAACGGGATCCGCGCGCCGTGGAACGGAAGAAATACGGCCTGCGCAAGGCTCGCAAGGCTCCCCAGTACTCGAAGCGCTAGGGATCCCCGCCATTGCTTTTTCAAGGTCGATGTTGGTAGACAAGGGTATAGAAACAAGCCCAGAGGAGGAGATTGCCATGCCCAAAAAAGGAATACACCCACAGTGGTATCCCGAAGCCAAAGTCATCTGCAACGGCGAAGTGGTGATGACGGTGGGATCCACCCAGCCGGAGCTGAAGGTCGACGTTTGGTCCGGCAACCATCCCTTTTTCACCGGCAGCCAGAAGATCATCGACAGCGAAGGACGGGTGGAGAAGTTCATGCGCAAGTACGGCATGGGCGGCAGCAAGAAAGCCAAGTAGCCGAGTTTCTGCACCAAGGTTCCCCATTTGGGCCCTGCTTAGACTTCTCGGTGAGGCTAGACCCATGGCTTCTGCTCAACTGATCGAGCAGCTTAAGAACGTCGAGGCCACTTTTCAGGAGCTGACGGTGCGCCTGGCCGATCCTGATGTGGCGACGGATCCGGCGGAGCTGCAGCGGATCGCCAAGGCCCGCTCCTCCCTGGAAGCCACCGTGCAGGCTTTTCACGATTGGCAGAAGCTGACTCGCGACCTGAAGCAGACGGAAGAGCTGCTGCGCGAGGCGGCCTCCGATCCGGAGCTGGAGGCGATGGCCAGGTCGGAACTCGAGCAACTGCGCGCCCGCCAAGAGCAACTGGAGCAACAGCTCACCCTGCTGCTGCTGCCGCGGGATCCCAACGACGAAAAAAACATCATGTTGGAGATCCGCGCCGGCACCGGGGGCGAGGAAGCAGCGCTGTGGGCGGCTGATTTGGCCCGCATGTACACCCGCTACGCCGAGAAGATGGGTTGGTCGGTGCGCCTGGCCAGCCTCTCGGAAGGAGAGATGGGGGGCTACAAAGAGGCCATCCTGGAAATCCGCGGCGACCAGGTCTATAGCAAGCTGAAGTTTGAGGCCGGCGTGCACCGGGTGCAGCGGGTGCCCGTGACAGAGGCGCAGGGGCGCGTCCACACCTCGACGGCCACGGTGGCGGTGATGCCGGAGGTGGACGAGGTGGAGGTGGTGATCGACCCCAAGGACATCGAGATCAAGACGGCGCGCTCCGGCGGGGCGGGCGGCCAAAACGTGAACAAGGTGGAGACGGCGGTGGATCTCCTCCACAAGCCCACCGGCATCCGCGTCTTCTGCACCGAGGAGCGATCCCAGTTGCAAAACCGGCAGCGGGCGATGCAGATTTTGCGGGCCAAGCTCTACGAGATGAAGCTGCAGGAGCAACAGGCCTCCATCAGCTCCGCCCGTCGCATGCAGGTGGGAACGGGATCCCGCTCGGAAAAAATTCGCACCTACAACTACAAGGACAACCGCGTCACCGACCACCGCCTCAACCAGAATTTTCTGCTCGAGCCGATTTTGGAAGGGGAGCTGGACGAGTTAATCCAAGCTTGTATTGGCCTATACCAAAAAGAGCTGCTGGCGGAGCTATCCTAAGTGGGGCTGGGATCCCTTCCTGCTGCCGACCTGGCGGTAGAATAAATACCCATGTCGAGTGACCCGAGGAATCCTCCCCATGCTGGCCGAGTACCGCCAACATGTTGCTGCCCGCGCGGATCAAGGGATCCCGCCGCTGCCCTTGAGCGCTGCCCAGACTAGCCAGGTGTGCGAGCTGCTCAAGGATCCCCCTGCCGGCGAGGAAGCTTTTTTGTTGCATCTGCTCGCAGAGCGGGTGCCGCCGGGAGTGGATGAGGCGGCCTATGTGAAGGCGGGCTTTTTGGCAGCTGTGGCCAAGGAAGAAGCGCGCTCACCTCTGATTACCCCCCTGCGGGCGGTGGAGCTCTTGGGGACGATGCTGGGGGGCTATAACGTCCAGGTGCTGCTGGAGCTGCTGCAAGATGAACGACCGGAGATTGCCGCCGCGGCGGCCCGCGCCCTCAGCCACACGCTGCTGGTTTTCGATGCCTTCCACGACGTGCTGGAACTCAGCCAGGCCGGCAACGCCCGCGCTCGACAGGTGCTGCAGTCCTGGGCTGAAGGAGAGTGGTTCACTACCAGGCCGCCCCTGGCCGAGGCCATCACCGTAACGGTGTTCAAAATTGCTGGCGAGATCAACACCGACGACCTTTCCCCCGCCGCCCACGCCACCACCCGCCCAGACATCCCCCTGCACGCCCAGAGCATGCTGGAGTCGCGCGCACCGGGATCCCTGGCTGCTATTGCCGAGCTGAAGCGCCGCGGCTATCCGGTGGCCTTTGTGGGGGATGTGGTGGGCACGGGATCCTCCCGCAAGTCCGCCCTCAACTCCCTGCTCTGGCACATTGGCCACGACATTCCCTATGTGCCCAACAAGCGGGCCGGCGGGGTGATTCTGGGGGGCACGATCGCGCCTATTTTCTTCAACACCGCCGAAGATGCCGGCGCCCTGCCCATCCAGTGCGAGGTCTCGCGGCTGGAGACGGGCATGGTGGTCACCATCTATCCCTACGAAGGCGTCATCCGCTCTGAGGATGGCCAAGTCCTCTCCACCTTTTCCCTGCGGCCTGTGACCCTGCCGGACGAGGTGCGGGCGGGGGGCCGCATCCCCCTCTTGATTGGCCGGGCCCTCACCGACAAAACCCGCCAGGCCCTGGGGCTGGATCCCTCTCCCCTATTTATCCGTCCCACCCCGCCCGCCGACACCGGCAAAGGCTATACCCTGGCCCAGAAAATTGTCGGCAAAGCCTGTGGGCTGCCGGGGGTGCGCCCGGGCACCAGTTGTGAGCCGCTGATCACCACGGTGGGATCCCAGGACACCACCGGGCCCATGACCCGCGACGAGCTGAAGGAGCTGGCCTGCCTGGGCTTCAGCGCCGACCTGGTGCTGCAGAGCTTCTGCCACACCGCCGCCTATCCCAAGCCGGTGGACATCCAGATCCATAAAGAGCTGCCCGACTTTTTTGCCTCGCGGGGGGGCGTTGTCCTGCGGCCCGGCGACGGCATCATCCACTCCTGGCTCAACCGCATGCTGCTGCCGGATACCGTCGGCACCGGGGGCGACTCCCACACCCGCTTCCCCCTGGGCATCTCCTTCCCGGCGGGATCGGGGCTGGTGGCCTTTGCCGCCGCCATGGGGGTGATGCCCCTCAATATGCCGGAGTCGGTGCTGGTGCGCTTCCGGGGGGAATTGCAACCCGGGATCACCCTGCGGGACATCGTCCACGCCATCCCCTACGTGGCCATCCAGCGGGGGCTGCTCACCGTCGAGAAGCAGGGCAAGAAAAACGTCTTTGCCGGGCGAATTATGGAGATCGAGGGCCTGCCCCATCTCAAGGTGGAGCAAGCCTTCGAGTTTACCGACGCCTCGGCAGAGCGCAACTGCGCCGGCTGCACCATCAAGCTCAGCGTCGAGACGGTCGCCGAGTACCTGCGCTCCAACGTGGTGCTGCTGAAAAACATGATCGCCCGCGGCTATCAGGATGCGAGAACTCTGCTGCGGCGCATCGCCAAGATGGAAGCCTGGCTGGCCAACCCCACCCTGATGGAGGCGGATCCCGACGCCGAATACGCTGCCGTGATCGAGATTGATCTCAGCAGCATCACCGAGCCGATCGTCTGTGCCCCCAACGATCCCGACAAGGTGATGACTCTAAGCGAAGTCCACGCCCAGCACGCGGCAGGCAACCCCGACACACCCATCCAAATTGACGAGGTGTTCATCGGCTCCTGCATGACCAACATCGGCCACTACCGGGCTGCCGCCAAGATCTTGGAAGGGCAAGGTCGGGCCAAGGTACGCCAATTTTGGATCTGCCCACCCACCCGCATGGACGAGGCGCAACTGCGCGCCGAAGGGGTGTACGGCACCTTTGCCGCTGTCGGCGCGAGGACGGAAATGCCGGGCTGCAGCTTGTGCATGGGCAACCAGGCCCGCGTGGCAGATGGGGCCACCGTCATGTCCACCTCCACCCGCAACTTCAACAACCGCATGGGCAAGGACGCGCGGGTCTATCTGGGATCCGCCGAGCTGGCGGCTGCCTGCGCCCTCCTGGGGCGGATCCCTACCCCTGAGGAATACCGGGAGATCGTGGCCACCAAGATCCAGCCCTTTGCCGGCGAGCTGTACCGCTACCTCAACTTCCACGAGATCCCCGGCTTTGAGGACGAAGGGCGGATCATCCCCCGCGAGCAAATGCCCAAGCTGGAGGAAGTCCTCGGGATCCGTTCCTAAAGGGGCCACCCTGATACCATGGCAGCATGGTTTGCTAGCCTTGGAGAAATCCTGATGGCCCTGTCCAGAAAACTCACCCGCCAGATCCACCGCGCCCTCGCTCCCATCCTGGCCCTGCCCTTGGTGGTGACGGTGGTGACGGGATCCCTCTACCAAATTGCCCGCCTCAACGACAACTTGGACTACTACTGGCTAATCCAAATCCACAAAGGGCAGTGGGGGCCGCTGGATCTGCAGGCCATCTACCCCTTCTTAAACGGCCTGGGGCTGTTGGTGATGGTGGCTACCGGCCTGAGTTTGTGGTTGCAAACGAGATCCCATCGTCCGCCCCAGCGCAGCGATTCCTGAGAGCTTTCTCCTGATTCTTGGGTGAGAAAATACCCCAACCGATTTCCAGAAAACTCGACCTCTGGAGCCAGCCAGAAAGCTTATTTTAATGTACAGAGGCTAGGCTAAAGCCTTGTGAGTAAAGCTTAAAGAGAAGCTAACCAAAAGTTAACCAAAATCTATCAGGAGGTGGATAGATATGGCTCTGGTTCGCTGGGATCCCTTCCGGGAAATTGACGAAATTCAACGGGAAATGAACCGGATGTTCGACCGGCTGATGACCCGTCCCGCCGAGACCGATGCCTTTGCCTTCGTGCCGGCGGTGGAAATGCACGACGATCCAGAGACCATTACCCTCAAGCTGGAGCTGCCCGGCTTGAACCCCAACGATCTGGACATCCAAGCGACGGCGGAAGCGGTCTCCATCAGCGGTGAGCGGCGCTTTGAAAAACGCTCCGAAGACAAAGGCGTAACCCGCACCGAGTTCCGCTACGGGCGCTTCCAACGGGTGATCCCGCTGCCCAACCGGATCAAGCACGATCAGGTGAAAGCGGAATACAAAGATGGCATCCTCACCCTCACCCTGCCCAAAGCGGACTCTGAAAAAGCCCAAGTGGTCAAAGTGAACGTTGTCTCCTAATTGCCTGAGACAAGCGCCACTTTCGGCTTAAGCAAAATCCAGATCCCAGAGGGTAGGCCATGAGCCTACCTTTTTTGCTTTTTGGCTTGTCCATCCTCAACTCCCCTCTCCCTGAGGGAGAGGGGCTGGGGGTGGTCGCGTGAGCGGCGCGGAGCGCTTGGGCTGGGAGAGGGGCCGGGGGTGGTGGCGCGGAGCGCTATCCCTACCTCCCCTCTCCCCTTGGGAGAGGGGCCGGGGGTGAGGGAATACTCCCTCCCAGGGATCCGATTTGACCTCTGCCCCTGGGGTTGGATAAGGTTGAGGGCGAAGTGGCTGGGGAGCGAGAGCATGGCCAGCGTGACCTACGAACACGTTACCAAGCGCTACGGCGACACCACGGCCGTCCACGACCTGAACATCGCCATCGAAGATGGGGAATTTCTCGTCTTCGTCGGCCCCTCCGGCTGTGGCAAGACCACCTCCTTGCGCATGCTGGCCGGCCTGGAAGAGGTGAGCGCCGGCTCCATCTACATCGGCGACCGAGTGGTCAACGATGTCCCCCCCAAGGATCGGGATATCGCCATGGTCTTCCAGTCCTACGCCCTCTACCCCCACATGACTGTGGCCGAGAACATGGCCTTTGGCCTCAAGCTGCGTGGCCTGCCTAGGGCGGAGATCGAAAGCCGAGTTCGGGGGGTGGCCAAGCGGCTGGGGATCGAACACCTGCTCCACCGCAAGCCCAAGGAACTTTCCGGTGGACAGCGGCAGCGGGTCGCCGTCGGGCGGGCCATTGTGCGCAACCCGGCGGTGTTTTTGATGGATGAGCCCCTCTCCAACCTCGACGCCAAGCTGCGGGTGCAGGCGCGGGCCGAGATCAGCAAGTTGCACATGCAACTGGGCACCACCTTCATCTACGTCACCCACGACCAGGTGGAAGCCATGACCATGGGCAACCGCATCGCCGTCATGAAGGATGGCCGCCTGCAGCAGGTGGACACCCCCCAGGCCCTCTACACCCGCCCCGCCAACCTGTTTGTGGCCGGCTTCATCGGCAGCCCTTCCATGAACTTCTTCTCAGCCAAGCTGCGGGAGCAAGAGGGCACCCTCTGGGTCGATAGCGGCGCCTTCCGCGTGCCCATCCCCCCTCACCAGGCGGATCCCTATCGGCCCCGCGCCGGCCAGCCGGTCATCTTCGGCATCCGCCCGGAAAACATCCACGATCCCCAGTACCAACCCCCAGGGATCCAACCCGCCCGCGTGCGCGCCAAAGTCTCGGTCGCCGAGCTGATGGGCCACGAGGTCATCCTCCACCTCAGCACCACCGACGCCGAAGGGATCCTCCCCGAGCAGGAGTTTGTGGCCCGCGTGGATCCCCGTACCCAGCTTCGCGTCAACCAATGGGCAGAAGTGGTCTTTGACATGGATCGCTTCCACCTCTTTGACCCGCAAACCGAGGAGCGGCTGGGATAACGCTGAAAAGCCCCCGGAAAGCTAGGGGGCTTGGAAAAGCTGCTAACTGCAGTCGCCCTTACCGTAGGGGTGAGTTTAGGAGAATCACCAGGCGCTCTTCCAAAAACTTCAGGTTGGCCAACACTTGGCTAAACGCTTCTTCCTGCGTCCAGTCCATAATCTCCATGGTTTTGTGAACCAGCGATTGCACCGGCACCGGCAAGGGGCCGAAGACATCCACCAGCCAGCGCACCGAGAAAGGATCGATGGTAATGTTCCCCTCAGCGCCCGGCCAGCCGTTGATGTTGACAGGCCCGTTGTCGCGAATGGCGTTGAGGAACGCCTGCTTGGCATCCAACCTCACCAAAAGCGGGTGGGCTTGTACAGTGCCATTCCACCATTCGTCGTTCGTAAACGGCTCAGGCTTGGGAATGCCGGGGTGCCCACACCAAAAGTCGATCAGGCGGGTCATGTTGGGGAAAACCAGCTCGATGAAGTGAAGCTTTTGCTCCTCGCTTAACTTATTGATTTGCCGCATCGTGTAGGGCACCGGCTTGGTCAAAACCCTCTCCACCTTCCACTGCTGCCAGTTCACCATGCTAATAAACTCAAGGCCGGCCTGCCTTAACATCTCAAACACCTGCGGCACCGTAAAGCCCTTGTCGCTGCGCAGCAGGAAATTGGCCAGAATTCCCCCTGTGGTTTTGATGGCATCGCCGTTCCAGTGGCTCTTCACAAAGCTGGCGTCGGTGAGAGCTTCCATCACCTCCCGCAGCAGCGGTACAGCTTTGGCCGCTGGCTCATCCATCACCCCCAGCAGCTCCATCGCATCCTGCATGTTGAAGATAAACTGCCGCTGATAAAGGCTGTGCACATTGCTGCGAATGATCCCGTCGGGCTTGAGCACCTGCCGCATGCCTTTCAAACCGGCCACCGGATCCTCCAGCAGGTAGAGAACGTCGTTGCAGGCGATAAAATCAAACTCCTCCCCCAGCGCCGTCATGTCGGTAATGTCCATAACATGAAAGCTGGCGTTCTCGATCTTGTGGAACTTGAAGCGCTGCTCCGCCAGCTTGACGGATTCAGGTGAAATATCCACTCCCACATAGCGAGCGCCAGGGTTGGCGGTTGCCAAAACCAAGGTTTCCCAACCGGAGCCACAGCCGGCATTGAGCATCACCTTGCCTTCTGGCAGTACCACCTTGCGATCCCGCAGGTACCTGGCTGTTGTGAGGCTGTTGGCAAACAAGGCCAGGTTGTCGGTAACCGTCTGCTCAATCGGCACGTTCGGGTATGGAAACTCGTCAAACTGCGCCTGTACGGGGTTGGACACAGTTGTCTCTGCCATGGTGGTCTCCCTATTTTTTTTAGGTATCCCAACACTCTTAGCACGCACTCTATCGTACTGCACAGCCGGCAACCTATTGGCCTCTCCGGCGTTCCCCTGGCCTTGAAGCTGGTCATCTTTGCTGGTAACTTTTTGATGGCGCTGCCTTAGTGTTGGCTTGCCGTCCTCATTGAGGCAGGAACTTATTTTTTTCTGTCAAGGTTTTTTTCTATGGGCTCACGCAGGCGCCTGCTGCTGTTGGCGGTAGCTTTTCTCTTTGGGATCCTGGCAGCCTGCGGCCTGGCCACGGGGCCTGGCTTGATCAGCCGGCCAGAGACGGCCTCCTCCACCCCTGCCGCCTACTACGACGGCAACCCCCAATCGGTGACCATTCGCGATGCCGCCATTGCCTTTGCCATCGCCAGCGGGATCACCCAGCCCAGCCAGATTGTTAGCTTTGTCAACAACGTTTTGCGGGTGCAGCCTCCCATAACTTTGGCTGAGGTGACCACGGCCAACCCCAACCCGGTTGCCATCTCCGATTTCGATGGCGACGGCAGGGGGGGAACGATTCAGGACGCGGCCATTTTGTTTGCCATTGCCACTCTGCAAACCCGCGACGCCAACCGCATCAACACCTTTGTCAACAATGTGCTGCGGCTGCAGCCTCCCCTTAACCTGACGCCCGAACAGGCAGCCAGGTTGCCGGGGCCGGGGTTTGTCCCGCCGACGGCCTCGCCCACTCCTTCTGCCTCTCCAACGGCCTCGCCCTCGCCTACTCCCCCTGCCGGCGGCTTCAACATCGAGGTTGAATTTATCGACGATAGCCTCAGCCCTTCCCAGCGCGATATTGTTCTGCAAGCGGCCCGGCGCTGGGAGCAGATCATCACCGGCGATCTGCCCGATGTTGCCGTAACGCTGCAGGCCGGTCTATGCCTAGCTGGTTTCCCGCCAACAGCGCTGGTCGATCGCCGGGTGGACGACATCTTGGTGCAGGTGACCGGCGCCCGGCTTCTCTCTGGCCCTAGCGCTCCGGGGGGGGCCATTGGCCAAGGTGGCCCCTGTGGCTCTCCCCGGCCCGGGATCGGCATTTTCCCCTATGGCAGAGTAGGGCTAGACCCTGCCGATCTGGCCAGGCTAGAAGCTGAGGGGCGTCTATTCCACGTGGTTCTGCACGAGTTGGGCCATGTGCTCGGCTTTGGCACCATACGCAACTGGGATTCCCTTCTCCTCAACCGTGGCACCAGTAACCCGCGCTTTGCGGGCCGTCAGGCTGTGGCTCAGTACAACAGCCTCGGCGGACTTGGCAATGTGCCGGTGGAGCTGCAGGTAGAAGCTCACTGGCGGGAGACGTTGGGCCTTGAGCTGATGACGCCTATCCTGCCCCCTCCGCCCCTGCGCCCCGTTCTTAGCCGCATTACGGCAGCGGCCATGCAGGATCTGGGGTTTACTGGCATCAATCTTGCGGCGGCGGATCCCTATGAGCTGCCCCCAGAAGGCCGCCGCCTGCCGCCGACAGGAGAATGGCTCTTCTTGGGCGACGACGCCATCTTTGGGCCCATTGGCGGCGAGACGCGGCTGTTGCCCTAGGACAACACCTAAACTGTGGATGGCCCTGCTGGCTGTTGCCCGGCAGGGCCACTTTGGTATAGAAAAAGGCCCCCAGCGGAGGCCAAAAGAGAGAAGAGATGGGAGAGGTTAGGGGCAAGTGCAGAGGGTTACGAAATTGTTGCCTGGAGGAAAGTTGGTGAAGGTGTTGCTAATATTGGTTGCAGTTCCTGCGGCTTCACAGATACCGATGCTATTGGTTGGTACCCCAGTATTCGTGAAGGTGTTACCTTGCACAGTTACAGTGCCAGTAGCCTTAACACAAACCCCAATTGCTGTCGCCGTTCCTTCTCTTACTTGAATTGACGATCCTCCCTCCACTTTTCCAGAAGCAATGGGGCCTGATAGGAGAATAGAGAAAACATTCCCTCCAGTGGCTGTAATCGCGCTCAAGCTTGCGGTGCTGCCACTCACCTCCACAGAGCCGGAAGTCGTTTTCCCGTAAATACCTACAACGCCCTGAGCATTCCCTGATCCTGCAGCCACAACAGAGCTACCGTTTATTACCTTGAGAGTGCCAATGCCCTCATGCAAAATACCGGTAACGAAGTCCTTGTTGCTTGGAATAGAAATATCTACGTTGTCGAGAATGACAGTGCCCCCGACGGTGTTTGGCACGCGAACACATTTGTCGCCTTGTCCAACTGAAGTGCCAGTACTATCGGTAATACCCGTACAGTTAATGTTGATGTCTTTCAGAGGAGTACCCGCGGCGTTAAGGGTGATGGCGGCTGCGGCGGTGGTATTAGTAGCAGGATCCCCACTGGTAATCTGGATCCCCTGGAGCTTATAGCCCTTGTTGAGGGTTAAAGTTTGGTTATTCAAATTGAGAATAAAGTTAACGCCACTGTCAGGAACCACTGTGACGGATCCACTTGCCAAAGCAAGACTGGTAACGTTAGCCGCGGGTGTCTCTGTTCCGTCGTCCAAGATCGTCACAATCACATTTGTCCCACCACCAAGGCTGGCTGCCGTTTGAACTGCGGTGGAGGTCAGGGCCTTCTCCACGGTCTTAAATGGCTGAGCGGGTGAAGTACCAAGGTTAGTAGTATCATTGCCAAGCGTTGGGTGTATGTAGAACTGGGCAGCCGGGGTCGGCGTGGGCGTCGGCGTCGGTGTGGGCGTCGGCGTCGGTGTGGGCGTCGGCGTCGGTGTGGGCGTCGGCGTCGGTGTGGGCGTCGGCGTCGGCGTCGGGGTCGGGCTAGGTGTTGGAGTAGGCTTGAAGAAGCTATCGAGCTGGGTTTGGGTGACGTTGATGCCCGGGATCTTCAGCGTGTTGGAGACAAACTGGTTGATTTTGGCGGCATCCGTCCCTACAGTAACTGCCGCAAACAGCATCGCCGCGTCGTTGCAGTTCACCACGCCGTCGCCCGTGAAGTCGGAAATGGCCGGCTTGAGCGGGTCGCCCAGCCCCGTAACATCAGCAGGGGTGATCGGCGGCTGAAGCTTCAGGGTATTGTTGACAAAATTCACAATCTTGGTGGAGTCGCCCGTGTTGAGGGTGCAGGCAGCAAAGAGCACCGCTGCATCCTTGATGGTGACAGAGGTCTTCACCCCGTCGTAGTAGAAGGCGATGCTACTGGGCGGCGACGCAGGTGTCTCCGGAACTTGAGCAGAGAGGGTTGGCAGAACTTGGGTAACGCTGGGTGCCTCGGAAAAGGAACAGGCTACTGCTCCCCCCACCAGGGAGGAGGTTAGCAGCAGCGAAAGCAGCGAAGAGCGCAGGTTGGTTTTGGGATCCCGAACAGTCATACTTAGCCTCCGTTGGTTAAGACTCAAAGGGGCTGAAGTCTTGGGCAGAGGCCATCTGGCTCACTGCAGGGAAACTGGCTTAAGGAAATCCTACCCAAGTTCGCGCATAAAAATAACGTTGGGGCGGAAAAAGACCACCTGCCCGTAAAGGAAAAAAGAAGGGCAACCCAATGCCCTCCCGAGACTTCTGTGGCAGCCAACCTCAAGCTAGTTTACCGAGATGCCCGGCCCGAAGTTGAAGTAGGTGGTGCTGCCGGGATTGGTGGTGTTGTCGAAGGTGCTCAGCGTCGTGCCGCCCACCGTGATTGCCGACGGCGAGGCAATGGCCGGCGTCACCCGGATCTGGCCACCGAAGGGGATGGTAAAGGGCCCGGAGAAGGTGGCCACGTTGCCGGATACCGACGTGGAGGTGGCGATGATTGTGCCATCAGCCTGGCGAATGGTGACCGTCGCGCCGGCAGGCAGCCCCGGAATGGTGAGCTGCGGGCCCGCAGGGGTAGGTGTCGGCGTGGGTGTAGGGGTTGGGGTTGGTGTGGGCGTTGCGGTTGGCGTCGGTGTGGGGGTTGGCGTCGGTGTGGGCGTGCCCGACGCTGAGGGGGATTGCCTCGGTGTGGTTGTTCGCGTCATAGATGTCTCTGAAGCTGAGCGGCGGGGGCAGGAGT
>NZ_JANSIQ010000004.1:0-18235 GCF_047502685.1 Synechococcus sp. OH20
CCGTGGCTAATCCACTCTTGACCGAGTAGACTAGTCCTTCTTGAGTCCCCTGGCATCTGCTAGGGGGTTTTTTGCTCTCTACATAAAGTTTTGCAAAGCTTCGCGCTGCCACTACCCTCACCCCCAGCCCCTCTCCCATCCCTCACCCCCAGCCCCTCTCCCATCCCTCACCCCCAGCCCCTCTCCCTGAGGGAGAGGGGAGTTAGGGATAGCGCTCCACAATAAGGGCTTGGCGGGCGAGCCTCAGGCTCCTGTCATGGGAAGGAGATCAACGAACGTAGCCCAGTTGCTCCAGGAAATCGGTGTCCCAAAGGATCTGCCCATCCAGAGCCATTCTCCCCAGCACCGGTATTCCGACTTGAGCCTCCAGGTGTGGGATCAAAGTTGCATCCAGCTCTTCCAAAGCTTGGGGATCCTCGGTTTCGGGCAGGGATCCGACCAGCACCCACCCCAAGCTGCGGGCCTTGGCTTGGCGCATCAGGGCGGCAAAGACGGTTGCTTGGCTCAGGGCGGCCTTCCGTTGCAGCGTTAAGAGCAAGCTGAACCCCCATGCATGGGCCAGATCCGCCCAGGTTTGGCCTGGCCCCAGGGGATCGGCGACACTGCCCGGCAGAACCAGTAGGGGATCTTTTTCTCCTGCCCACTCGCAGATTTGTTGCCAGAGGGCCTTGAGCTGAGCTTCCGAAGGGTTGGAATCCACCCTGAGCTGGCCCCAAGGGTTTTGGGTCACCTCTTGCCAGGCGCCGGCCACTGCTGCGGCTCCGGGGATCGCCGGCCAAGTATCGGCCACCATCACCCTCATGATTCTGGATCCCCCGCCTCAGACTCCCAGAGAGTGAGAAACTCCGGCTGAACCTCGAAGCCAAACACCAAAGCCATATCCCGCAGCATCGAGAGGGATCCCAGTTTCTGCTGCTTGAACCAACGCATCAACACAAAGATCTTCTGATAGACAAAGATTTCCAGTGCTTCTGGGTTGTAAACAATGCCCTCGCGAGGGTTGAATTGATGAGGCACCAACATGGCTGCGTAGCGGGCCAGCTCTCCTTGGCGCCAGTTGAGGAAGTAGGGCATCCAGGGGCAGACCGTATCCCAACGGATAAACCACAGGCGCACCTCCGGGATCTCCGACAGCTCGCGCGGATCGTCGGGGCTGCGCGGCCAATCGATGGCGCATTGCACCTGTTGGGCAGCCCGGACGGGATCTGCCATCAGGGTTTTCATTAATTCGTGGCCAGGGGTGAGATCCAGAGATTGGATGGCCTTGGCAGGAAGGTAGAAGGTAATCGGCACGACGACACGGCTATCTGATATCTGACTTGCAAATGCAGCTTATCTCAGCTCTGCCCCACCTCGCCTGCCACCGGGATCCCCCAGCGGGTGAGATCGAGGGCAAAGCCTGCGGTTACCAAAAACACCTGGTCGGCCAGAGGAGCCAGCTTTTGGGTGAGCTCCCCCATCCGATCCCGAAAGCGGCGTCCCAACGGATAGGCGGGCACCACCCCCCAGCCCACCTCTTCTGACACCAGGATGATCTCCCCCCTGTGGACTGGCAAGGTTGCCAAGAAGGATTGCACCAAGGGATCCCATTCTGCAGCGGGACAGTCTAGGCCCTGCGCCACCCACCCCCCCAGCGAATCCACCAGAGCACAACAGGGCTGGGGCAGCTTTTGCAGGTCGGCCCCCAGGTCGGGCCCGGTTTCCCAGGTTTGCCAAGTGGGGGGACGCCGTTGCCGATGCCGCTGAACCCGTTCGGCCCACTCCGGGTCGGCCTCAGGGTCGGGTTTGGGCCCGGTGGCCAGATAGATGACCGGCAGGCCGGAAGCAGCCGCCAGGTTCTCCGCCAGCCGACTTTTGCCGCAGCGGGCAGGGCCACAGATGAGCACAATCGGCATTGGGCATGAGGATGGAAGTCCATTGTTAGATTAGCTTAGCGGTTGGTCGCCCCTATCCCCTCCAGCTTCATTCCTGGAAACCCCTGCGCGGAGCTTGGGCACATTCTACTTAGGTTGACGTTTTAGAAGAAGCCCAAGCTGTCCTGCGTAGCACTTCGCGATGGGAGTGTGGCACAATGGTGCAGCCGCAGGGTGGGTGTTGTGGGTGATCCAAGGGGGCAATCGTGGCCGGTTCTCGGAGCAGCAGCGGGTCAGAGTCCCCATTCCGTCGGGCTCGCGCCCCACGACCGAAAAAAAGTCAGCCGAGCGCTTCTGCCCAGTCCCAGTTTCGGGATTCTGGAACTGCACAAGAAAGAATGCGTCCAAGCCAGTCTGATGGCACTTCGTCTGGCGCAGAGCGGGATCGGCAAGAGATCTCGCAAGTTCAATCTTCTGGCTTGAACCCGCCCAAAAATCTCTCTATACTGCAGGGAACTTTATCATTCACCCCAACTGCTTCATCTCCCCTTCAACCTATGCGTGCTCCCTCCTCAGGTGACTCGGATCCCAAAGCTCAAGCAGGCGGGTCGGCCAAGGATTCCGTCCGAGGAGCGCGAACGGAACCGGATCCCGACCCAGAGCGCCATTTGGCCCAGCGACAGCAACTGGAGAACCGTCTGCTCAAAGCCGAAGCCGAGCTCCAAGAGCGGCGAGTCCTTCAGGAGAAACTGCAGGCCGAGGTTCAGGCTCTGCGCAGTCAACTGGCTCAGGCGGAATTGCAGTCCCGCCGGCAGCAACAGCAGCTAGAGCTTTTGCAACTGAAAGCCCAACCCTCTGCAGATGCTGGCCTGGAGGCAGAATGTTGTGCCTTGCGCCAGAAGGTGGCCGAACAGGAGAAGGCGCTGCAGGAGCGGGAGCGCGTCCTGCAACAGTTGCAGCAGACTTTGGCGGAGCAGAAGGTCCAGATCTCGGAGCAGGAAGCTCAGCTTGCCGCTCGACAACGTTTAAATGACCGGCAGCGGCAGGATATCGAGGCTTTACAAGAGCAGATCGAGCAGCTCCGCCTGGCCCACGCGCAGGAGCGCCGTCAATGGGAACACCGTCAGCAGGAGCTGCAAGCTTCTCTTCTGGAAGCCCAAGATGTGGCAGAAAAGCGGGTGGAAATGCTGCAACGCTTTAAGGCGGAGCTTTGTCTGGCCCGCACCCAAATTGCCGAAGCTCAGGCGGAGCTGAGCAGCCTACGGGCTCTGTACAGCGACCAACAGGCCGCCTGGCAAGAGCAACGGGAGCATCTCGAGGCCCGTTTGGCCGGCTATGCCGAGACAGAAGCGGAAGCCGAGCAGCGCTGGCGGGAACAACGGCAGGAGCTGGAAGCAGCCCTGGCCGAAGCCCAGGCTCAGCTGGCCGCTTTGCAAGCTCAGCAGGAACATCTGCATCAGGGATCCCAGGAGCAGCAACGGCTGCAACAGCAATGGCAAGCTCAGGCCGAGGCGCTGCAAGCGGCTCTCTCCCAAGCCCAGGCAGAAATTGCCCATTGGCAGCAAGAGCACCGCCATCTCCAGGAACGGTACGCCCAAGCCCAGCAGCATCTCTCTAACTTGGAGCAGCAGTTACAAGCTGCCTTGGAACAGTTGGCCGCCCAGCCTGACCGGCAGCCAGAATTGCGCTCTGCCCAGAGTGCCATCGCCCATCTGCAGAAGCAAGCGGAAACTTTGGCAGAGCAGTTGAAGGTCTTACAAGCAGAACGAGCTGCTCTCTGGGAAGAAAACCGATCCCTCAAAGACAAGTACGAGCAGCAGCAGATGCATGTGCTGAGCTTGAAGGCGGCGTTGGAGCGCAAGGGCCTGGATGTCCCGCCTCGTGCCGATACCTCCAGACCTGCTGGCGCGAGCGATCAAGCTCTGTCTTCCAAGCCCCCAATTCAGCCCCTGCCGGCTCGGGCAAGCAAGCGGGCGGTCGATCTGCCCAGGTTCTTGCCCCGTCCGTGATGCAGCCTCTTCCCCCCCGCTGGCTGGAAGTGTGGGTGGATCATCCCCATTTGGGCGGTTGCTTTACCTATCGCGTGCCAGAGGGATCCACCCCAGAGGCCGGCGACCTGCTCAGTGTGCCCTTTGGTCAACAGATGGCAGGGGGGGTGGCTTTGGGCTGGCGCTCGGAGCTGCCGGCAGGAGTGGATCCGCAATCGGTGCGGGAGATCGAGGCGGTGGTGGCCAAAGGGATCCTGCCCAAGGAATTCTGGCCCTTGCTGCAGCGGGTGGCCGACTACTACCTTACCCCTCTGGCCCAGGTGGTGCGCACGGTTCTGCCCCCTGGTTTGCTCAGCCGTTCTCAGCGGCGTATCCGCCTGGTGCGATGCCCGGAAGCGGTGGGGGGATGTTCGCCGGCTGCCCGAACCCTGCTGGAGCTGCTGCAGGCCAAAGGGGGAGAGCTGTCTTGGCGCTACATCCAACAGCAGATGCCCGGCGCCGAGCTGGCCCTGCGGGAACTGCAGCGACGGGGTTGGGTGGAGAGCTTTTGGCAGGAGCAGCAGGGGGGTAGGATGAAAACCCAACTGGCTGCCAGTCTGGCCGACGACTCCTCGGAGGGGCTGAGCTTGCCCCAGCAGAAGGCGCTGCAGATCCTCAAGCAAAAAGGGGGGGAGCTGCTGCTCACCGAGTGGGAGCGCTTGGCAGGAGTGAGCCGAGCGGTGTTGCAGGGGCTGGCCCGCAAAGGCCGTGTCCACCTCTACGAGCGACCGCTGCTGCGGCTGGCAGATGCCCACTTGCCGGGGTGGCGGGATCTGCCCAAGCCCCTGACGGCAGCCCAGGCCGAGGCGGTGGAGGCGATCCGACAAGCCTTGGGTCGGCCCCGGCGGTTTCTCCTGCACGGGGTCACCGGTTCTGGCAAGACGGAAGTGTACCTGCAGGTGATCGCCCAGGTGCTGCAACAAGGGCGGTCGGCGCTGGTGCTGGTGCCGGAGATCGGCCTTACCCCACAACTGATGGATCGCTTGCGGGCGCGGCTGGGATCCCAGGTGTGGGCCTACCACAGCGGCCTCTCGGAGGGGGAGCGCTACGACACCTGGCGACAGATGTTGACCGCCACTCCCCAAGTGGTGATTGGCACCCGCTCGGCGGTGTTTGCCCCCTTAGCCAACCTCGGCCTCATCGTTTTGGACGAGGAGCACGACGACAGCTTCAAGCAGGATCAGCCCCAGCCCTGCTACCACGCCCGTCAGGTGGCCGAGTGGCGGGCCGAGCTGGCCAACTGTCCCTTGGTCTTGGGCAGTGCCACACCGGCGGTGGAAACCTACGCCGCCCATCTCCAGGATCCGCAGCGGTGGATCCGGCTGACCCTACCGCAGCGCATTCCCCAAGCTGGGATCCCGACCACCCTGCCCCAACTGGAGCTGGTGGATATGCGCCAGGAGCTCCAGGCCGGCAACCGCAGCATCCTCAGCCGCCGTCTGCACCAGGCCCTGCAGCAGACGCTGGAGCGGGGGGAACAGGCCATCCTCTTCGTTCCCCGCCGCGGCTACAGCACCTTTGTCCTCTGCCGCGGCTGCGGCTTTGTCCTCACCTGCGCCCATTGCGACGTCTCCCTCACCTTTCACCTGGAGGGCCGGCAAGAGCTGCGCTGCCACTACTGCGGCGTCCGCCAGCCCCATCCGCAGCGCTGCCCCGCCTGTGGATCCGCCTACCTGAAGCACTTCGGCACCGGCACGCAAAAAGTAGTGGAAGTGCTGCACCAGCATTGGCCACAGCTAGAGATTCTGCGCTACGACAGCGACGCCACCCGCCGCAAGGGATCCCACCGGGAGCTGCTGGAGCAGTTTCGCAGCGGCAAGGCCCAGGTGCTGGTGGGCACCCAGATGCTCACCAAAGGGCTGGACATTCCCCAGGTGACGCTGGTGGGGGTGATGGCTGCCGACGGCCTGTTGCACCAGCCCGACTACCGCGCCGGCGAGCGCACCTTTCAACTGCTCACCCAAGTGGCGGGCCGCTCAGGCCGGGGATCCCTGCCGGGGCAGGCGATCATCCAGACCTATCTGCCGGAGCACCCGATTTTGCGGGCCGTGCTGGCCCACGACTACGAGGGGTTTTTGCGGGCCGAGCTACAGCAACGGCAAGAGGGGGGCTATCCTCCCTATCGAGCCTTGATCTTGATCCGCTTGAGCAGCACTCGCCTGGAGGCTCTGGAGCGCTACTGCCATCAGGTGGCCGAACGTCTGCAGGGGATCCCGGCAGAGGTGCTAGGGCCGGGGCCGGCCCAGGTGGAGCGGGTTGCCGGACGCTACCGCTGGCAGATCCTGTTAAAGCAGCTTCCCGATCAAGCTTGGGATCGCTCCCAGCTCGCTGCACAGATTCACACCGCGATTGGCCATCCCCCCCAAGGGATCCGCGTCAGCTTGGATGTGGATCCCCTGCGGATTCTCTAGGGGCGGCCAGCAGAAGCAGAAAGCCCGTCGATCCGCAGAGATCTTGAGGTAGTCTGGTTTCGGGGCCACCCGTATCCAACTCAACTCTGGCAAAGCATGGCGGAGAACCGAACCGGCGCGTTTATTGGTGGGCTGTTGCTGGGAACGGCAGTGGGCACGGCTATTGGCCTGCTCTTAGCTCCCCGCAGCGGACGGGAGACGCGGCGACTCTTGAAAAAATCGGCAGAGGCGCTGCCGGAGGTGGCAGAAGACGTGACCAGCAGCCTGCAATACCAATCGGAAAAGCTGCTTGACTCTGCTCAAAAAAGTCTGGACGAAGCACTGCTACGACTGCAGCAGGCGGTGGCGGTGGGCAAAGAGGCCATGCTGCAAAAACGACAAGAACTGAGCCAAGCCCAAAACCGCAGCGCCTGGGCCAGGGAAGAAGCAAACTTAGAAGCCCAAGATCGACAGGAAGAAGCGCGATGACCGAGCCAGTATTTTGGTTGGGCCTCTCGGTAGGTCTGGTGGCAGTGGGCATTTTGGCGGTGATCCTGACCCTGCTGCCTGCCGTCATTCAATTGGGTCGAGCCGCCCAGAGCGTGGAACGCTTTTTCGACACGCTGCTGCGGGAATTGCCCCCTACGCTGGAGGCTTTGCGTCTGACCAGCTTGGAAGTGAGCGAGATCGCCGACAGCCTCGACGAAGGGGTCAAGGGGGCCGGACAGGTGGTGAAGCAGGTGAACCGCTCCCTGGAAGGGGCCCGCAACCAAGCCCGCGGCGCTCAGGTCAATGTCCGCAGCCTTTGGGCAGGGGTACGGGCGGCCTGGCAGGCGCTGTCCAGCGAGACTCCCCCCACCGCCATGCGTAACCCTCAGTTGCGCTCAGGCCAAGCTGGTCGGCCTTTTTCTGCTGCTGCGCCAAGCATTCCCTTGGGAGATATGCGCCCTTTTGCCAGCAAGGCAACGCCAGAGGGATCCCCCCCCAATGCGCAGCCTTCCCGACCCGATGCCACCAACCCTTGAGAGCTATCGGAGAATCCTCTGGAAGACAGGCACAGGAGGTTGGGGCTCTTGCCCGGCGGGAAGCCGGCCCCAACTGGCGTCTGGATCCCAGCGCAATTGGGTAACATCCTGCAAAGGAAACCCCATCTGCTGCAGGATCTTGAGGCTGAGGTTGGGAATGATGGGCGAAAGGGCTACCGCCACCCAGCGCACGCTTTCTAAGACGGCATAGAGGATCTCCGCTACCTGCTGGCTTTGCCCCTGCTTGTGCAGCGTCCAGGGAGCCTGCTCGTCGAGGTATTTGTTGCTGGCTTGGGCCAAGCTAAGGGCTTTGCGGGCAGCGGAGCTGGGATCCAGCCGCTCGTAGGCATCGGCCACCGCCGGGGCTAGGCGCTCGACCAGGGTTTTGAGGGGGTGATCCGCTGCGATCTGCACCGGGGGAATGCGGTAGTCGGGCTGGTATTTTTTGAGCATACTGAGGGTGCGGTTGAGCAGATTCCCCAGGTCGTTGGCGAGGTCAGCGTTGAGAACCTCAATGAAGCGGCCCTCACTAAAGTCGCCATCCTTGCCCAGCTCAATTTCGGTCAAGAAATAGTAGCGCACAGCATCGGCGCCGTAGCGTTGCACCAGCTCAAAGGGATCCAGCGTGTTCCCCAGGCTTTTGCCCATCTTGAGGCCATCTTTGGTGAGAAAGCCGTGGCCAAAGATTTGCTTAGGCAGCGGCAGCCCTGCCGACATGAGCATGGCCGGCCAGTAGATGGCATGAAAACGGACGATGTCCTTACCCACTAGATGCACATCGGCAGGCCAGTAGCGGCGCAGGGCGTTCTCCAGGGTGGGCTCGTCGTGAGGATCCAAGGCGGCGCTGAGGTAGTTAATGAGGGCATCAAACCAAACGTAAAGGGTTTGGCTGGGATCCGCCGGGAAGGGGATCCCCCAGGAGACGCTGGGGCGAGAGATGGAAAAGTCCCGCAGGCCCTGCTTAACAAAGTTCATGACCTCGTTGCGGCGGCTTTCCGGTTGAATGAACTCCGGGTGCTCCGCATAGAGGGCTTCCAGTTTTTCCTGGTAGCGAGAGAGGCGAAAAAAGTAGTTTTCTTCGTCTTTCCACTCCACTTTCTTGTTGGGGTGAAGGGGGCAAAACCCACCTTCTAGGAGCTCTGACTCGTCCTTGAACTCCTCGCAGGCAACGCAGTACCAGCCCTGCTGGCGGCCAACAAAGATATCCCCCTGCTCCCAAACCCGCTGAAAAAACTCCCGCACAATGGCCTTGTGGCGAGGGTCAGTGGTGCGGATAAAGCGGTCGTAGCGGATATCCAGCAACCGCCAAAGCTCTACAAACTGGGCGGCAATCTCGTCACAGTGCTGCTGCGGCGGAAGGCCGCGCTCTTCAGCGGTGCGCTGGATCTTCTGGCCGTGCTCGTCAGTTCCCGTTACCATCAGCACATCCTTGCCCCGCAGGCGGTGGTAACGGGCGATGGCATCCGCCGCCATGGTGGTGTAGGCGCTGCCGATGTGGGGGGCAGCGTTGACGTAGTAGATGGGTGTGGTGATGACGAAGGTGGAATCCGGCATGAGCAGTTGCAGCGCTTTCCCCCATGATAAAAGTTGCCGGAAAGTCCGGCAGGCCGAGTTACGGGGCAGGGATGAAGCTGGCATTCAACCTAAAGGGATGGGGCTGCGGTGCCCTGGGGGCTGGGATCTTGGGCGCCGGGGCGGCTCTGGCCCAGCCTCTGCCGGAAACCCGCATCCCTTGCGAGATCCTCATCGCTGGGGGCGGGCTGGGGGGGGTGGCGGCGGCCTACGATGCCCTGCGCTTGGGGCGACAGGTGTGCATGACCGAAATGACCGACTGGATTGGCGGCCAGGTGAGCGCCCAGGGGGTCTCGGCTTTGGATGAGCGGCCCTTGCAGCGGGAAAACGAGATCTTTCCCCAGGGCTATAGAGAGTTTCGCCGCCGGGTGCGGGAAAAGTACGGCGGTGATCCCAATCCCGGCAAGTGCTGGGTGAGTGTGCTCTGCTTCTCGCCCCAGGTGGGCCACCAGGTCATCCGAGAGATGTTGGATCCCTACCTGCAGTCGGGGCAGTTGCGGCTGTTTACCGAGACGGTGGTCAAGGACGTGGAGATTGAGAATTACCAAGTCCGCAGTGTGCAGGCCATCCGCAATATTCCCAAACACGCCGGCGTCCAGCCGGAGAATCGGGGGGATCTCTCCACCTACTTGCTGGATTTTTACCGCCTAGAGCCCACCGCAGACTGGGACAAAGAGATCCTGCGCTTTGAGCCGCCGCCGCAGCGGCAGGGCAAAACCCTACCTTGGGTAGTAATCGATGCTACCGAAACCGGCGAGCTGTTGCCCCTGGCGCGAGTGCCCTACCGCCTTGGCACGGATGGGGAAAGCCGCTGGGAGCCCAGCTCCAAGCCCTACAGGGATCCCTACTGCACCCAGGGGTTTACCTACACCTTTGTTGTCGAGCGCTCCGCTGTGCCGCAGGTGCCCATCAAGCCGGAGTTCTACAACGACCCGCTGCACGGCCCCTACTACAGCTTTGAACAGCCGCGCTTTAACTTTGCCCTGGTCTTCACCTACCGCCGCATCCGGGGACAGGTATTTGGCTTTGGGGAAGAGGCCATCCGGGTGGGGGATCAATCCCTGCAGAACTGGACCTGGGGCAACGACTGGCGCATCACCGGGCCGGAGATCAACCTCATCCTCACCCACGAGCAACTGCAAGCCCATCTGGATCCCGGCGGCTGGATGGGGGGCTTGCGGGTAGAGGCGCTGCGGCGGGCCGAGCAACATGCTAAAGGCTTCTTCTACTGGCTGGTGGCGGGGCGGACGGATTTTCTCCTGCAGCAGGCGGATCCTGACTTTCAAAAGGACTTTTACCTGCGCTACCGCTACCTCAAAGGGCCCAATAGCCCGATGGGAACTGCCAGTGGTCTCTCCAAGTACCCCTACATCCGCGAGTCGCGGCGCATCCTCGGTCGGCCCAGCCTTGCCTACCCGGAGGGGTTCACCATCTACGAGTCGGATATCACCACGCGGGAATCGCAGCTCAATCGCGGGCGTCCCTTCATCTTCTACGATTCGGTGGGGGTGGGCCAGTACCCCATCGATTTTCACGACTGTCTATTGCCGGATTTTTCGCTGCCCCCCAGCCACAACCAAGATGCCCAGGCCCCCAGCTACCCCTACCAGATCCCGCTGCGGGCTTTGATCCCCCAGCGCATTGACAATCTTCTAGCTGGCAGCAAGAACATCGCCACCAGCCGCATCGCCAGCGCCTCTTACCGGGTGCATCCTGTGGAATGGGCCATTGGCACGGCAGCGGGTCACACGGCTCACTTTGCCCTGGAGCGGGATCTGATCCCGGCGGAGATCCTGCGGGAGCCGCTGCTGGACTTGCAGCTATTGCCCGCTCTCCAAGCCCAGATCCAGAGCTTGGGCAATCCCATTCAATTTCCTGGCACCACCATTACTGCCACCGACTGGGCCCAATCCCGCTAGCCTAGAAAGGCAGGGTTGGGAGCTGGCCATGGAGGCTATGGGGGTTGAATTTGGGGGACTGGAGGCGATCCGCCCTTCGTTGTGGGCGGCCACAGCCCTCTGGAGCCTGGGGTTGATGTGGGGGTTGTCGCCGCTGCACCGCCGCCTGCAGGAGGGTTGGGAAAAGCAGTTGTCCTGGGATCCCAGTGGGGCTCTGGCCTCTCTGCTCAGCGTCATCCCTTTCCTGTTGGCAGCAGCGGTGGTGGTGGCTTTCACCGAGATCTCGTTGGGCAAAAGCTGGGCCGTCTCCTGGGGCCTCATTGCCTGTGTTGGCGGTGGCCTCTACGAGCTGGGCCGGCGGGACAACGCCCGCTGACCCAAGCGCTCCGCACCGGCCCTCACCCCCAACAGTATGGACAATGCTAAGCGCTAGAGCAATTTAACTTTTGAGGGGCTCGGGGAGCTCTAAGTCCCGCGCCCTAGCTGAAAGGTGAGCATCGGGATGCAGGGGCTCCCCTCGTCTGGCGATTCCCTATGCTGCCAGCGATGGATGAGCTAGACAAATAAACCTTGTCTTGCAAGGCTTTACTGCACTGCTATTCGGATGTGGTGTTATTGGGAGAGTTGGGAAGTACTGCAGGACAACTGGGAAAGAGAAACACTCTGCGCAGTCGGTCTGTCGGGGGAAAACTCCAGACCGGTAGCGAAATCTATCTTTGGGAATGACCGGAAAAGCTCAACAGAGATGTTGGGAAGCCGGCACTGTACCGCCTGGGATCGGTGACGGGAGCATGTCAACCCCTACCCATTACCCCCACTCAATTGGTAAACTTGTTTTGCCAGTCAGTTGTCAAAATCTCTCGACCAAACACCCATCCGGCCAAGATTAGAGGCAGGGCCAAGCCCAGGAAGCCGAAAAAACTAATCACCTGGGCGATTTGCCGCTGCGCTTTTTTCTGTTTCGGATCTCGGAGGTTGTTGGCAGCTACCGTTAGCTTCGAGCAAAAGGCCACCACCACTGCACCTACCGGCCCCAAAACCAAAGAGGGCCACAGCCAATCTGCCACTTGCGCGAACGCATAGGCTCCGGTGAAGGGGATGATGACAAAACAAGCCAGCTCCAGGATCCCCCAGGTGAAGAGGGCCAACTGGACATCTTTGCGGAAAACTTCATCGGGATTGTACATAGGTCTCCAGGATGAACTGCTACGATATCACGCTAAGGCATAACCTTCGAGATGGGAAAACAAAGTGCTAAGGCTTCTAGGTTAACTCCAGGTGTAAGGATCTGCCTGGCGGATCCTCTTCCCCTTCCATCTAGGCAACCCTAATGCCCAAGATCCTTGAATAAACCCCCGTTAAGGAGAGAAAGACGGTCTCAGCAAGGATAAACTCCCCCATGTGACCCTATTCACAAAGACCTGAAATAATCTTAAGTAGTTAGTGAGTCGTTTGTGTTTGCTGCCCTTTCCTGCCGAGTTAGGGCGTCTCTTTTCCCTTTTTGGCTGGCAAGCTGGGAGCATGGTGTATCTGCGCAATCGCCGCCCATGAGCTGCCGAAGGGATCCCGATATACCAACACTCTGTACCCTTGACTCTTGCTGTCTTCGAGAGTGTCGAGCCGCCATGCCCCGCATCCTCATCATCGATGATGATCCCAGCATTTGCACTCTGCTGCAGCGGTACTTGCAGCGGCAGGGTTACTCAGTGGAGGTGGCGATGACGGGGGCCGAGGGCCTACAGCAGTTGCGCGCTTTTCAGCCGAGCTTGGTGATTTTGGATCTGAACTTGCCGGATGTGAGCGGCTACGACCTTTGCCAGCAGATGCAAGAAGAGACCGGCGTGTATGTGTTGATGTTAACCAGCCGAGTGAATCCTGCCGACAAGCTGCAAGGATTTCAGTTGGGGGCAGATGACTACCTGACCAAGCCCTTCAGCCTGCCGGAGCTCCTGGCACGGGTGCAGGCCATCCTACGGCGACAACGAACGAAGACCGGAATGGCCGGCGCACCGGTCTTGACCTTTGCCTCTTTGGTAATCGACCCGGAAACCCGAGAAGTCACCCGTGACCGGCGCCCAATTAACCTAACAGCTTTGGAGTTTGACTTGCTCTACACCATGGCCCGACACCCAGGGCGGGTCTGGCGACGGTCTGAGCTGATTCAAGAGGTGTGGGATTTTAACCACGAGGGAGATGAACGGGTGGTCGATGTCCACATCGGCCAAATTCGCAAGAAGCTGGAAACCGATACCAGCCAACCGGAACTGATCCGCACCGTGCGCGGCGTTGGCTACAAGTTCGAGCCTCCCACTCCCAAAGAGGGATGGGGAGAGGAAAAACCGTAACCTCCCTCTTTCAAAGGGAGAGAGCGCGCTAATCGAGGCGACGGCCTGTCAGACGCACAAAAATGTCTTCTAAGTTGGCAGGGCGCACCATCAGGCCGGTCTTGTCGGGTTCGGCTTCCAACTGCCGCTGGGCTTCCGCCAGGCTGGGGAAAAAGGTGTAGCTCACCTCCTGGCCAGGGCGGGAACAGACCAGCAGGGCTTCTCCGTACTTGGCCCGCAACTGGTCGGTGCTGCCCAACTCGATCAACTTCCCACCGTCCATGATGCCGATGCGGTCGCACAGCTCCTCGGCCTCTTCCATGTAGTGGGTAGTAATCAGCAAGGTCATCCCCTGCCGATTCAGATCCCGCAGGATCTCCCACAACAGCCGCCGCGCCTGGGGATCCAACCCAACGGTCGGCTCGTCCAAAAACAAAATTTGCGGCCGGTGCAACAGCGCCCTGGCCACTTGCAAGCGCCGCTTCATGCCGCCGGAGAGGGTCTTCACCTTGTCCTGCCGGCGGTCGGCCAGCTTCACGTACTCCAGCCACTCGTCGATGCGCCGCTGCCGATCCGGGTTGGGGATGTGGTGCATGCGCCCATGGAACTCCAGATTTTCCCAAACCGTCAGCTCTGCCTCCAGGGTGATGGGCTGCAACACCACCCCAATCTGCCGCCGCACCGCCAAGGGATCCCGCACCACGTCATACCCTCCCACCCGGATGGATCCCTGGCTGGGGCGGGTGAGGCTGGTGAGCATGCGGATGGTGGTGGATTTGCCGGCGCCGTTGGGCCCCAGCAGGGCAAACACCTCCCCCTGCGGGATCCGCAGGCTCAGGTCCTGCACGGCCACCTGCTGCCCAAAGCGCTTCCACACCCCCTGCATTTCCACTGCTGCCGGCTGGGTCTGGGGCAGGGCCGGGGCCATCGAAAGAGCGGTTATGGTCGGCTCCATCTGCGGGTGTAAAGAAATCTTTCTCCTTTAGCATACGCCAAAACAGGTTTCTGGGCGGGATCCCTGGCCTTGGCGGCTATCCCTTTGCGCTTTTTCAACTTCTCTGTGGCTATGATCTCGCTCACCATCGCTTTCCCGTCAGTATTGTAGAATGACAAGTTTTTTATAGAAGTAAACTTATGAGACCAAGCTATGAAAAAAACCATACTTAGCACAGTAAATTGCGCTGAATAGCTCAGGTATCGGCACAGCTGATGGGTAACAATAAAAACGCAAGGTGGGCAGGCGCGGCTGTCGAACCCCAACTCCTCTTCAGTAAAGTTCCTCTCTCTCGATTCAAAACACACCGATAGCGTTCACCCACGGATATCCAGATGCAAAACAAAGACCGACTTGACCAAATTGACTTCCGCCTCGATCGCCTGGTGGGTGCGGTGCTGACTTTGGCTGAAGCCGTCAATCTCATCAAAGACGACCTGTCTCATTTGAAGGATACTGTCCAGCGACAGGTGCAGGTGACCCAAGAGCAAACTGCCTGGCTGGGGGAGTTGAAGGCCGTTTGCCAGCAGCAGGCGGAGACGGCTCGCTGCCAAGCGGAAACGGTGGAGCGCCTCATCGCTCACCTTTTGCCGGCCCAGGATCGCAAGTCCTAAGGGATCCCCAAAAGGCGTGCCACAATGGCAGCAGAGCTTGAGGTCGTCCGCCCTTGGAGTTCCGCGTTGCAGCAGCACAGCAGGGTTCTGTTGACGCAGAGGAGTTGCTGGCTTTTTTTCGCTGCCGGCGCCTGCCCTACTTAGATCGGTTTGGGCCTCAAGAAGCCAAGCTGCCGCCGGAAAACCTGCTGGAGCAATGGCGTCGGGATCGCCAAGCTTTGCAAGCTGCCGTGCTGGAACGATTTCCCGGCGAACAGGTGACGCCGGGCAACGGGGCCCTCTTGGCGGCTATGGCGGCAGGAGCGGAGCGGATCTACGGCGGCCAGATCCTGGCAGAGCTGTTCTGGCAACTGGATTCGAGCAGCACTGAGGAGCTGGCAGGTTTGGAGCCTGATGTTGGCGCCTCACTTGAGCCAGATCCTGACCAGGCTGCAGAGGACTGGGGCGGCGTCGGCAAGACACCATGGGAGTTTGGGCCAGAGTTCCGCTCCGTCTGGGTGAGCAGCTCACTGGATCTTCTCATTCGGGATCCCGCTCTCGTTGGCAGGAGGCGGCACGCCGTCCAACCTTCCTATTGGCCGGTACACATTCGCATTGGCAAGCGCCCCAAACCGGAGTACGAATTGTTGCTGGCGCTGCAGGCAGAATTGCTGGGATCCCTGCAGGGGCAGGTGCCCAAGCGTGGCTTTTTGATTTTAAAAGATGGGAAGTGGCACCCTGTCCACCTAAGCCGACGCCGCGTCCAGGTACGCCGCCTGCTGCAAGAGTATCTGGGCACTCTCAACCAACCAGAGCCGCCGCAGGTGTTTATGGCCCGCAGCCGCTGTCATCTTTGCCACTGGCGGGAGCACTGTCGGCAATTGAACGCCGTTGCCCAGCCCCTCACTTTGCTGCCGG
Organism: Synechococcus sp. OH20; assembly: GCF_047502685.1. NCBI lineage: Bacteria > Bacillati > Cyanobacteriota > Cyanophyceae > Synechococcales > Synechococcaceae > Synechococcus > Synechococcus sp. OH20. Next base: position 15,595 of record NZ_JANSIQ010000004.1, read on the forward strand.
GCGTAACCGGATCCCGCTATCCCCTTTTGCAAGAGGCAGGGATCGATTCGATTGAGGCTTTGGCCAACGCCCAGTTAGAAATGCTGCAAGCCATCCCCAAGCTGGGAGCCGGCGTGGCCCTACAACTGCAGCTACAAGCCCGTGCCACCCTCAGCCGCCGGCCCCTCTGGATTCAGTCTCCCCCGTTGCCCACAACACCCGTAGAGCTGTACTTCGATATCGAGGCGGATCCCCGCCACAACGTCGCCTACCTGCTGGGCTTGCTGGTGGTAGAGCAAGCCGAGGGGACAAAGGTTGCGAACTACCACGGTTGCCTGGCTGCCGACCCGCGGGAAGAAGGGCAAGCTTGGGAGCAGTTTCTGCAACTGGCACAACGCTATCCCGACGCCCCTATCTACCATTTTCACGGCTTTGAGGTGCAGACCTGCCGACGACTGGGGGAGCAATACCGCACGGATCCCCGTCAGGTGAGGCAATTGTTGCAGCGCTTTGTGGATTTGCACGCCTGGGTACAGCGCTCGGTGGTGCTGCCGATTGAGAGCTATTCCCTAAAGAACATCGCCCGCTGGTTGGGTTTCGAGTGGCGGCTGCCCGATGCCAATGGCGCCCAGTCTATTTATTGGTATAGCCAATGGCTGGAAACGCGGGAGCGCCGCTATTTGGAGCACTCGCTTATCTACAACGAGGATGACTGCCGAGCCACCCATCGCCTCAAAGACTGGCTGTCCCAGGGCGAAGTTCTCCAGCAGGCGGTTTTCCCTACTGTCAACGTCTGAGGTTTCGTCTAAAATCGGCCAGGTCTGCTTAATTGAGCAAGGGGATCCCATGCTGTTGAAATCTCATGAATCTCCCCGCCATCAGGGCAGAAACCGTCGCGGTCGCGGGGGATCGGCACGTAAGCGCCAACTGGACAAACGGAACCGCGCCTTGATGCAGCGATTGCGACAAGGAGAGCGTGCTCTCAGCTCTCGAACTTCTCGGCAGGGACAAGTCAACCCTGCCTTTTTTGTGCCTGCTTTTCCTTTCTCTCGGCCTGAACCGGAAAAGGATAGACCAAGTTCCCACTTTTGCGGAAAGGGGCTTTCCTCAGCAGTAAAGGTATTCTCGAATACAGAAGTTTGACTCTGTCTTGCTAAGCTGACCTTCTGGGGTCGTCGCCTCATTCTTGGCCACCTTTCCCCTTGCGGATCCCTACTGAGCCAGGTGCTGCGGAGCATACGGAATATGTCCATCTCGAAATCGTCGCGTCGCCAATTCCTGCAATCTGCTGCTGCGGCTGCCTCTCTGGTGGCCGTTGGCGGGCTAAAGGCCAAGGCTCAGAGCCGCGGGCCGCTTCTGGTTTCCCAGGGCCTGACACCCCTGAAGTTCACCCTTTCTTGGTTGCCTTCCTCGATGGATACCCCCCTTGGAACTGCGATCTTGAAGGGCTACTTTGCTGAAGAGGGGCTAGAAGTAACCTACGAGCGCGGCTTTGGCTCTGCCGACTCCATCACTAAGATTGCTGCTGGCCAGTACGACCTGGGGGAAGGGGATCCCTACTCCATGATCGAGTTCAACGCCAAAAACCCGGATGTGCCCCTGGTGGCGATCTTTGTTCACTTCAACCGCTCTCCCTTCGGCATCTATACCCTGAAAGGCAGAGGCATTACAGAGCCGGCCCAACTGGCGGGCAAGAAGCTGGGGGCGCCCGCAGGAGATGCGCCGCGTCGGCTCTGGCCGGTGTTTGCCAAGCAAGTCGGCATCGATCCGGCTTCAGTAGAGTGGCTAACCATGGAGCCACAGTTACGCGAGCCCTTCCTGATCCAAGGCCGGGTGGACGCAATTAGCGGCTTTATGACCTCGGCCATGCCCAATTTGGTGCGGGGTGGCGTTAGCTTGAACGACATCACGCCTTTTCTCTACAACGACTATGGCCTTGAGCTGTACGGTAATGCCGTCATCACCCGTGTGCAACTGCTGCGCGAGAAGCCGGAGCAACTCAAAGCTTTCTTGAGGGCCTACGTCAAGGGCTGGCAAGACACCATCCGCGACCCCGACGGCAATATGTTGGCGTTTTTGGACAAAGCCAAAGCCGAAGGGCAGGTGCTGGACACGGCCATTGAGAAACTGCGTCTCACCCTAGCTATGCCGCGTCTGTTTGTTACCGAGGAGGTGCGGGAAATTGGCTTGGGGGACGTGGTGCCTGCCCGGATGGAAACCGCGATTGCTCAGGTGGTGGATGGCTTTGGCCTCTCTGCCAAACCGCCTCTGGAGAAAGTATTTGACAACAGCTTGCTTCCCCCCAAATCTGAGCGAATGATCGCCTGATCTGGAGAATCACACAACAACTTTGAAGCGCTGTCTGTTGACTTGCAGAGACAGTGAACGCTTCTTGCCGGCTAGACGGCTTTTCCCGATGGCAGGTGAGGAGCCCAGCTCATTGGCTCAGTCATTTCAGCAAGATATTCTTCAAGCTTTTCACAGCAGGGATCCCAGACTTCTCTTGGGAGAGAGGTAGGTTTTAATCGCGTTTGCATTGCTGGGTTAGAGATGGCAAGCGAGGCGCAGCAGCAAGGGAATATCTCAAACTTTGTTTAACGTAAGGTTCGGAATTCCCCACCCGGGTGGGGATGGATAGCACCCTCTGACTGATTCTGGATGT
>NZ_JANSIQ010000005.1:0-17210 GCF_047502685.1 Synechococcus sp. OH20
AAGTTGGTTTGCTAAGTGTTGCTACTGTACCCCTTGATTACTTAACAGGCTGTACCTGCAAAGGCTTGTCTAGATTTGTTAACTACGGTACCCTAACCTGAGTGCGAACCAACCTGTTCATGATCCAACTTCACTTCGGCTTGAGCCACCGCAGTGGGGTTGGATAACAAGGGGTCTGTGCCCCTCATTTTGACATCTTCTTCTCTTGCACTCTAGTGTCAGCCTGTTGGTGTGAGGATGCCCCCAAAATTGACGTTCTCAACTCCCCGCCAGGGAGAGCTGGAGCACAGGGGTGCTGCCGTGAGCCCCCTTTCTCCGCCCGAGATCCCAACGCTTCAGGATCCTTCTGCCTATGAAGGCTGGGACAGGGATCCTGCCGCCCCCTTGAGGCTCCGGTGGGCCGGTTTGGCCCTCTCTCTCAGCTTAACGGGCCTGGTGTGGCTTCTGAAGCTGGAGGCGGATCCCTGCACAGAAGCTTTGGCAGAGCAGATGGCGGATTTGCAGCCGGCCAGGCGCTCAACCGAGGCTGAGACAGCTCAGCCAGAGCCTGGGGATTCAGCGCCGGCGCGGCGGGGTTATCCGGCTTGGGCCACCAGCCTTCTGCTGATGCTGGGCTTGGCTGGGGTCGCTACCCTACAGCAGCGACAACTGCATCGCCACCCTTGGGGATCCCAGGTGGCGGAGCCGATTCCGCCCTCGGTGCACACGCTGTCCGGCGCCCTGCAGCAGAACTACGAGCAAAAAAAAGCCCAACTGCGGCAAGCCTTCGAGGCCGGCCAGATCCCAACCGGGGAAGGGCCTCGAGGCATTCTCAAGCATGAGGTGCAGCCGGGAGAAACCCTCTGGCATCTGACCCAGATGTACCAGCTCGACGCCGCCGCTATCGCCGTCTCCAATGGTATGCAGGCCAGCACGCCACTGCAGCCGGGGCAGAAGTTGCTGATCCCCAGCCAGCCGGGATTGATCTACACCGTCCAGCCAGGAGATACCCTGGAAGACATTGCCAACCGCTACCAAGTTCCGCAGCAGCGGATCATCGAGGCAACCCCCCTGGATCGGCCTGAATATCTGCGCATCGGCCAGCGGCTACTCATCCCCGGCGATGTGGGCGAGCTGATCCGGCGCGAGAAGGAGAGGATCGCCGCCCAGAAGGCCCGCGAAGCGGAAGAGCGCCGCCGCCAGGAAGAGGAAGCCCAACGCCAAGCCGAGGAGCAAGCTCGATTACAGGCCGAGCAGCAGCGCCGGGCCCAGCAGATGCAGCAAGAACGGCAGGCCCTCTTGGCCGGTGGATCCCTGACCCACACGGTGGGAGCCGGTGACACCATCGAGCGGATCGCCGCTCGCTATGGGGTAACGCAGCGGTCGATTATCGAGGCCAACAACCTGCGCAATCCCCACTGGCTACGCATTGGCCAACGCCTGACGATTCCGGCACCGGGCACGCAGCCCCCCCACCCGGCCCCCGCCCGACAAGCCCAGAGACAGACCCAAGCTCGGCCAGCGCCGCCAGCTCCTCCCCGGGCCCGCAGCAGTGGCTTCATCTGGCCGGTTGCCGGGCAAATCACCTCCGGCTTTGGCTACCGTCGCGGTCGCTTCCATGCGGGGGTCGATATTCCCGGCCCGGTGGGATCCCCCATTGTAGCCGTTCAGGAGGGGGAGGTCATTTTTGCCGGCAACGCCGGGGATGGCTACGGCAACCGCGTGGATATTCGCCATCCCAACGGGATCGTTACCCGCTACGCCCACGGCCACCAGATCTACGTATCCCAGGGCCAGTATGTGCAGCAGGGGCAGACGATCATGAGCCGGGGCAATACGGGCCGCAGCACAGGGCCGCACCTGCACTTTGAAGTCCGCCCCGGCGGGGGTGCACCTGTGGATCCCCGCCCCTATCTGCCCTGATCCTATCCCCAAAGAACCTGGGTCGAACAACCAGTTCGGGCATAAATTGCTAGCCTAAAAAAGCAAACTCCAGACCGTAGGAACACGCCGATGCAGTGGGTGAACGCGCTCTCCCAGCTCCCTTCTCTGGAAGCGGCTCTGCGGCAGGTGGTGGAGGAAGCCAAGGCTAAGCTGCAGGCAGCCCAACTGAAGAGCGCCCTGACGCGACAGGTGCAGGCGGTGGGATCCGGCAGCTTGCCGGGGCTGCTCACCGGGTATGTCCCCTCTCAGCCTCTGCGGCCCAACTTGGGGGTTTTGTTTGTGTCGGCGGCCTTTGCCAGCGAGTACATTCGCGTGCTGCCCCTGTTGTCGGAGCTGTTGGAGGTGGACGTTTTGATCGGCTGCTCCGGCGGCGGTATCGTGGGTGGGGGGCATGAAATTGAGGATGGGCCGGCCCTGTCCCTGTCTTTGGCGGTGCTGCCGGATGTAGCCTTGCGCCCTTTTTATTTGCAAGGGGAGCAATTGCCGGACTTGGATGCACCCCCTTCGGCGTGGATCGATCTGGTGGGAGTTGCGCCGCAGACCCAGCCGCACTTTTTGCTCTTGGCGGATGGGTTTTCCTCCCGCATCTCCGAGCTGCTGCAAGGGTTGGATTTTGCCTATCCAGGGGCGGTCAAGGTGGGGGGATTGGCCAGTGGCGGCCGCGGCCCGCGCGGCAATGCTCTGTTCTTGCTGGATGCGCGTACCCCCACACCCCGGCGGGAGCTGTATCGGGTAGGCACAGTGGGGTTGGCCCTTTCCGGCAACGTGGTGCTGGAAGCCGTAGTGGCCCAGGGGTGTCGCCCCATCGGGGATCCCTTGCGCGTCACCGAAGCGGAGGGGAATGTGATCCTCGGCTTAGAGGGGCGTCCTCCTTTGGCGGTCTTACAGGATTTGGCCGAACGGCTCAGCCCATCGGATCAACGCTTGGCCCGCCAAGCTCTCTTTATCGGCCTGCTGATGGACGAGTTCAAATCCGAGCCGACGCCGGGAGATTTTCTCATTCGCGTGATCCTGGGCATCGATCCACGGCTGGGGGCAATGGCCATCGGGGATCGGGTGCGCCCCGGCCAAACGGTGCAATTTCATCTGCGCGATGCCCAGACTTCGGCGGAAGATCTGCAGTGGGCCCTCAGCCGCTATCGTGCCGAGCGCAACCTACAGCAAAGCTACTCCTCAGAGGGCCCCTCGCAACCAAGGCCGGAGCCCTGTGGGGCGTTGATGTTCTCCTGTCTGGGACGAGGCAAGGGGCTGTACGGCACCCCCGACTTTGACTCGCAACGGTTTCGGGAATTGCTGGGGGAGCTACCCCTGGGGGGCTTCTTTTGCAACGGCGAGATCGGCCCAGTTGGGGGATCCACCTTTTTGCACGGCTACACCTCTTGCTTCGGGATCTTCCGGCCCGCCCACTAGACCCCCATCCCGGGAGCCGGTGAAATTGGATAGACTGAGGATCGCTTGTGAACGGCGTAACCGAAGGGTTTTTCATGCAGCTTCATCTCAGCGAGCCACCACTCACTCAAGGGGAATGTGCCCTGGTCTACTGCTTTGCGGCTTCTGGCGGAAATGGCCGCCTACCTCTGCCCCCTGAGATCGCCTCTTGGGATGAAAAGGTGTGGTCGGGTCTGGTGGCGGAAACAGTACAGGAGCAAGGGTTTCAGGGCAAGCCGAACAGCAGTGTTGCCCTGCGCCTGACCGGAGAGCTCCGCAAACTGGTGCTGGTGGGGCTGGGGGATCCCGCTGCCCTGACGCTAGAAGCCCTACGACGGGCCACAGCCAACGGCCTGCGCCAGGCTCATGGCTTAAAAGCCAAGCGGGTGATGCTGTCTTTGCCGGAGACGGGGTTGGATCGGGTACGTGTGGTTCAGGCGGTGGCCGAAGCCTGCCTATTGGTGGCGCACCGGGACAATCGATTTAAATCTTCAGCCAAACAGGAAGAGGAAAACAGCTTTTCTGTGCAGGAGGTAACCCTCTTGGTGCCGGGGTTGGCCCAGGCTCGCCCCGATTACGAAGCCGCGCTGCAGCGGGCTACTGAAATGGCTGCAGGGACGATCTTGGCTCGGGAATTGGTGGCTGCCCCCGCCAACATCGTTACTCCTCTGGCCCTGGCCGATACGGCCCGCCAACTGGCTCAGGAATACGGTCTAGAGGCGGAGATCTTGGGGCAGGAAGAATGTGAAGCTCTGGGGATGGGGGCCTTTCTGGGTGTGGCCAAAGCCTCTGATCTGCCGCCCCGGTTCATCCACCTCACCTACAAGCCGGCACAAGGGGATCCCGTCACCAAATTGGCACTGGTGGGCAAGGGTCTGACCTTCGATTCGGGTGGATTAAACATCAAAACCGACTCCCGCAGCATCGCCATGATGAAAACCGATATGGGGGGAGCAGCGGCGGTTTTGGGGGCTGCGCGGGCCTTGGCCGCCCTCAAGCCTCAAGCGGAGCTGCACTTCATTGTCGCCGCCACGGAAAACATGATCAGCGGCCATGCCATCCATCCGGGGGATATCCTCACCGCTTCCAACCAAAAGACCATCGAGGTTAACAACACCGACGCAGAAGGTCGCCTTACCCTGGCAGATGCACTGGTATTTGCAGAAAAGCTGGGCGTCGATGCCATTCTCGACCTGGCTACCCTGACCGGTGCCTGTGTGGTTGCCCTGGGGGAAGAAATTGCCGGATTGTTCACCCAAGATGAGATGCTGGCCCAGGAGCTGCAGCAAGCTGCCAACCTCTCAGGAGAAAAAATCTGGCGAATGCCGATGGAGGAGGGCTATTTCGAGGGCCTCAGCTCGATTGTGGCCGACATGAAAAACACCGGCCCCCGCTCAGGGGGATCCATCACCGCCGCCCTGTTCCTGAAGCAGTTTGTGGAGAAAACTCCTTGGGCCCACCTGGATATAGCAGGCCCCGTTTGGACAGAGAAGGATGCAGGCTACAACAACAAAGGGGCCACCGGCTATGGGGTGCGCACGCTGGTGGAGTGGGTCTTGGCGCGCAGCTCATAACTCCGCCTTGGGGCCCTGCAAAATCACCAAAATCTCCCGGTTTGCCCTGCGGAGTTTTTGGAATCTACGCTCTTGTCTGGATAGCGAGCGAGATGGGATCTCGCCGCGATGGCCGCCTGCTGGCTGCTTTAGCCGACGTGAGCGGTGGGGTTGACCAGGCCAATTACTTGGGTGTAGGCGCCGCGAGCCTGGGTCACCCCGATGGTGCGCTCGGCTTTTTCGAGCATGGGGCGGCGCAGGCTGACCACCAAAAATTGTGCCTGGCGGGATTGCTGCCAGATCATGTCGGCCAACTTTTCCACGTTGGCCCCATCCAAAAACATGTCCACTTCGTCAAAGGCATAAAAGCTGGAGGGGCGAAACCGTTGCAACGCAAAAATAAAGCTGAGGGCCGTCAAGGATTTTTCTCCGCCCGACATGGCGCTGAGACGACGCACCGGCTTGCCTTTGGGGCGGGCCACCAGGGTCAGACCTCCAGCCAAAGGATCCTCTGGGTTTTCCAATTCCAAGTAGCCCTCGCCCTCGGAAAGCTGGGCAAAGATGGTCTGGAAATGGCTGTTGATGGCATGGAAGGCATCCAAAAACGCTTGGCGGCGCAGAGTAGAAAAGTTCTCGATGCGCAGCAGCAATTCGGTGCGCTCTTGGTGCAGGGTTGCCAGTTTGGCGCTGAGATCCCCTAGGCGGGCTTGGGTCTGTTCATATTCGGCGATGGCCAACATGTTCACCGGCTCCAGGGATCGCAATTGCTCTTCGATTTTGCGTTTTTGCTGCCGCAGCTCGTCTAGGGTCAGGTGGGGGGGCAAGGGGGGAAGGGGATGCGGCAGCGCTTGGGCCGCAGCTTGCAGTTGGGTTTGCAGTTGGGCCAGGATGGCCTCTTTTTCTTGCTGTTGGGTGAGGGCGTTGTAGCGTTCCCATTCCAGGCGTTGGAGCTGCTGCTGTTGGGCGCGCAGTTGAAATTCCTGCCGCTCTCGCTCTTGGCGCAGGTGGGCGAGGCGGGCTTCAATCTGGCCCATCTGTTGCCGTTGCTCGGCAATGTGCTGCTGGATTTGGGCGAGAGTGGCCTGGGCCTGGGCGATTTGCTCTTGAAGTTGGGCCTGACGCCGTTCGCCCTCTTGCAGGCGCTCCTGGTGGTGCTGGATCTGGGCCTGCTTCAGGTGTTGCTGGCTGAGGTTCTCCTGTTGCTGTCGCTCTAGGTGGGCCAGGTGGTGTTGCAGCTCCGCCAGGTGGCTCTCCTGCTGCTGCACTGTCTGCTGCAGTTGCTGCCAGTGCTGGTTGACCGGGGATCCCTCCAGTTGGCTGAGCTTGAGGGTGAGGTCGGCCAGGCGCTGTTGCAAGGGATCCCAGCGGAGTTGAATCTGGTGCAGCCGTTGCTGGATCTGGTGGCTTTCGCTTTGCCATTGCGTCAGGGATCCCTGTAGGTGTTGCAGGCGGGCCTGCTGGTTTTGGCAATCGGCCTGGTGTCGCTCCAGATATTGCCGGGCTTGCAGGGCATCCTGGCGGGCCAGGAGCAGGGTCTGGGCCAGTTGTTTTTCGCGGGCTTGGGCGGCTTTTAGGCGAGGGGTGAGGGCGGCCAGCAGCGCTTCCAGATCGGCCAGGCGGGCGCGCAGGGCTTCCCCTTCCGAGTGTTCGCCGGCAGAAAAATGGATCCCCTGTCGCTGCGGGCTGGTGCCGCCGCTGATGGCCCCTGAGGTTTCCAGCAGCTCCCCTTCCAGGGTGACCATGCGGTGCTGGCCGATGTAGGGCCGGGCCAGCTCCAGGCTCTGGAAAACCAGGGTGGATCCGAGCACAAAGCCAAAAACATCTCGGTAGCGCTCTTCAAAGTGCACCAAACGAATGGCGTAGTCGATCAGACCGTTTAAGTTGAGGGGGGCGGGCGGGCGGGCGGGCGGCAGCTTGTTCAGAGGCAAAAAGGTGGCGCGCCCCAGTTTTTCCCGCTTTAAGAGGTTGATGGCGCTGACGGCGACGCTGTCATCTTCCACCACCACAAAGTGCAGTCGGTTGCCTGCCGCGATCTCCAGCGCCAGTTGATACTGGGGATCCACCTGCCCCAACTGGGCCACCAATCCCAAAACCCCCGGCAGGCGGGCGCTCAGGATGGCCTGGGTGGCGCGGGATCCCTGGGATTCTTGCAGCACTTGGCGGCGGGTCTCCCATTTGTCCAGTTGCCGCTGCTTGGCGTGGAACTCGGCGGCCAGCCGTTCGTGGGTGGCGCGATCCAACTCCAGGTTGGATTGCAGTTGCGCCAGCTCTTGGGCCAGGGCCTGCACCTGGGCTTCCGACTGCCGGCAGGCCTGTTCCAGCTCGGCGGTGAGGGCCAGGTGGGATCCCAGCCACGTCTCGATCTGGGCGATCTCCGTCTGGGTCTCCTGGCTTTGCCGTTCCAGTTGCCGTTGTCGCTCTTGCAGGCGAATTTGCTCCTGCTGCAGAGGCTCCTGTTCGGCGCGGATCTCTTCGAGGTGGCGGGTGAGGTAGCGCTGCTGCTTGACCCAGGCCTCGGCAGATTGGGCCAGGGCCCGCAGTTGTTCGCGGCTTTGCTCCAGGCTGATTCGGGCTTTCTGCACCTGGGCTTGCAGGGATCCCTGGGCTTGGGCCAGTTGCTCCTGTTGGCTTTGCAGGTGTTCCAGCTCTGTCTGCAGGTGCTGCTGTTGGGTTTGGCGCTCCTGCTGCAGGCGCTGCGCTTGCTCGATTTCCTGCTGCCAGGCTGCGATCTGTTGGCTGAGCTGTTGCCGTTGCACTTCGGCGGCAGCGATCTGGGCCTGCAGGTGCAGGTATTCTTCCTCCCCCAGGGCGTGGATGCGGCTTTGCAGCTCGCTCAGGGCGGCTTCGGCCTGCTGCAACTGCTCGCTCAAGGTCTGCACCTGAGCAGTGGCTTGCTCCTGAGCTGCCAAAAGCTGACGAATGGCTGCCTGGGTTGCTTCCACTTGGGCTTGCAAATGCCGCCAGAGCAACACCTGTTGCTGCTGCTCCAGCGTTTGCCACTGCAGCCGCAGTTGCTGGTACTGCTGCGCCTTTTCGCTCTCCTTGAGCAGCCGCTCTCTTTGGGCTTGCCATTCCTGCTCGATGAGCCGGAAGCGCTCAATTTGTTCTCGCACCCCCTCCAGCTTGGCGTTGGCCTGGGCGATCTTGCGGTCGAAGGTGGCCACCCCCGCCAATTCGTCGAGGATCTGCCGCCGCTCCTTGGAGTTCATGGAGATGATGCTGGTAACATCCCCCTGCAAGACAACGTTGTAGCCGTTGGGGTAGATGTGCATCGCCTCCAGTTGCTCGTGCAGCTCGCTCAGGGTGCAGGGCACATCGTTGATGTAGAAGGTGCTGGTGTAGGGCAGGGAGTCGGGATCCTCCCCCTTGCCGGGGCTGACCCGCAGCCGACGGCTGACTTTCCATTCTCTGGGCTGGCCATCTTCTCCCGGCCCCAGATCGAAGGTGACGGAAACGTGGGTCTCCACCCGCCGGTTGCTGTTGAGGCTGCCGGAATGCACCAGATCCGAAAGCCTCTCTGCCCGCATCCCCCGTGAGGAAGACAGCCCCAGCGCAAATAGGATCCCATCCAGGATGTTAGACTTGCCGGAGCCGTTGGGGCCGGAGATGACCGTAAAACCCGGCAACAGGGGCAGCGAGGTCGTGCTGCCAAACGACTTGAATCGGGTCAGCTCGATCCGCTTGATGTACATCCCACCCCATATCTGGTGCAACCAGCAGCATGATAATGGCACCAGGCTAGCACGGGTAGTGCAGCCTGCCCAGCCTCTAAGAAGGCTCAGGATCTGGGCTTGGATCGACGAGCAGATCGGCCTTTTGCAAAAGACGATGCACCTCTGCCTGTAGCTCTGGCCACTTGTAGGTGAGCAGGTTGGGCTTGGGGATGAGCAGCAACTGGTAGCCAGGCTTTAGGTTTGGACAGAGAGGCCGTATGGCCTCCCGCAGGCGACGCCGCAGCCGGTTCCGCCGTACCGCCGATTTGCTCACTTTTTTGCTAACTGCCAACCCCACCTGGCTGGGGATCCCTTCACACCCTGGGGGCATCGGCTGAAACAGAAGGGTCAAGCCCGCACCGGAACGACGCTGCCCCGCTTGGTAAAGCGCCTGGAAAGCTCGCCGATCCCGCAAGCGATAAGGAGCAGGCAGCATGGTGGCGGATCCCACCCTGAACTAAACAAAGGGCCCTGCCCTTAAAGCCGGATCGCGCCTCAAGAAACAGCCAGGCGATAACGCCCCTTGGCCCGCCGCCGCCGCAAGACTTGCCGCCCGGTTGCTGTGCGCATTCTGGCCCGAAACCCAGAGACGCGAATGCGTCTGCGATTGGTGCCACGAAGGGTACGCTGAGTCATGGTGAGAAGCCAACCTCTGAAGCCAACATCACTTGCCAGAGCCGACCAGAGCGAAATTCAGCCTGGGGCGAACAATTCTAGCAGACTCAACGGAAAATAGCTAGATTGGCCAGCCCACGCCGAGCAGCTAAATTGGGAATCCTAAAGCCACTGTCGAGGGAGCAGAGGCTGCTGTTCCTCTTGGGCTTTTGCTGTGTCGCTCTGGGTGTGTGGTGTGGATATCTCCCTGGATCAGCTCTGGAATGAAGCTCTGGGGCATCTACAGGTACAGCTCAGCCGTCCAACTTTTGAGGCTTGGATCAAGACGGCGCGGCCTGAGTCGTTGGTGGACAACCGCCTCACCATCTCGACTCCCAGCGAATGGGCGCGGGGTTGGCTGCAAAAGCACTACGCCTCCACCATCACCGAGGTGGTGCAGCGGGTGGCCGGGATCCCTTTACAGGTGGAGTTTTCGGTTTCCCCCCACGCTTTGGTTGAGGAAGAACCCCCTGCAAAAGCCATTTCCCCAACATTGCCCAGAGCCGGCAGCTTACCTGCCTCCCCCACCCTAGGACTGGAAGTCGGCGGCAGCCTGCCGATGCGAGCGCCGGATCTCAACCCCAAGTATTCCTTCTCACGGTTTGTGGTCGGCCCCAACAACCGCATGGCCCACGCTGCAGCTCTGGCCGTAGCCGACAAGCCTGGGCGCGCCTACAACCCGCTGTTTCTCTGCGGCGGAGTAGGGCTGGGCAAAACCCACCTCATGCAGGCCATCGGCCACTACCAACTGGAGGCGAATCCGCAGGCGAAGGTCTTTTACGTGTCCACCGAGCGCTTTACCAACGATTTAATCGATGCCATCCGGCGAGACAGCATGCAGTCTTTCCGGGAGCACTATCGAGATGTGGATATTTTATTGGTGGACGACATTCAATTTATCGAAGGCAAAGAGTACACCCAAGAGGAGTTTTTCCACACCTTTAATACGCTGCACGAATCGGGCAAACAGATCGTGCTGGCTGCCGACCGATCCCCTCACCTGATCCCTCGTCTGCAGGAGCGGCTCTGTTCTCGGTTTTCGATGGGCTTGATTGCAGAAATTCAATCGCCGGATATCGAGACCCGCATGGCCATCCTTAAGAAAAAAGCCGAGTACGAGGGGATGAATCTACCACCTGAGGTGATCGAATACATTGCCACCACCTACACCAGCAACATTCGCGAGCTGGAAGGCGCCCTCATCCGCGCCGTCGCCTACGTCTCCATTTCTGGCCTGCCGATGAGCGTGGAGACCATTCAACCCATCCTCAATCCACCCAGCGAGCCGAAAGAGATCACCGCCGATATAATTATCGAAGTCATCTGTGAAGAGTTTGGCGTTGACCGGGAGAGCTTATTGGGATCCTCCCGCAAGCGCGACATCAGCCAAGCGCGGCAAATTGCTATGTTCCTGATGCGCCACTACACCCATCTCAGCTTGCCCAAAATTGGCGATTATTTTGGCGGGAAAGACCACACCACCGTTCTCTATAGCTGTGAAAAAGTTCGCCAGTTGCAGCGAGAGAATCTACAATTTGAGCGGCAACTGCAAAAGTTGGCCGAGCGCCTGCGGGTTGTTGCCCACAGCCGAAAGAGCTAGGTTTTCCGTTGTCATTGAGCCGCCCCCGGTTCTCCGCTGTCCCGTTTTCTGTGGAGGATCCCTCTCGAAGCAGCTAGAGTTAAAAACGGGATAGGCGAGGGTTGCAGTTGGTGGAGCGATCTGGCAAAGGGCTTTGCTTGGGTCTGTTGCTCCTCGGGGCTGAGCTGACGCCAGGGTGGCCAGTTTGGGCCAATTCGACGCAAGCAAGTCTTCCAGATCCTGTGCCGGCCCCGCTCTCAGCCGCTTTGGATTTGGGGCTGGAGGGCCAAGTTCTGGAAAATAGCCCGGTGCTGCGCCGCTGGCTGCAAAATCCACCCAATCTCCTGGAAGAAATCCGCAATACCCCTGTCCTGCCCACCCGCCTGCAGGCCGGTTTCGAGTCCTCCTCTCACTGGCGAATCAGCCTGCAGGACTTGCGCCTGGCCGATCGCCTCACCCTCAGCGGTGACTATCGACAATCTTCCGAACATCCAGAAGTGCGCCAGTACGGGTCGGAGATACGCTACTTTCTGGCCCCTATGGGATCCCCTTTCAATCTGGCACCACAACTGGGGTATCGAGCTTTGGAACAGAAAAACCGCAGCCTCAGCGGAGTTAGCTATGGGGCTTTTGCCGTTTTGGCCCTGGCGCCCGAAGCAGCAGATTTGACCGGCAGCTACAGTTGGGTTGCCCCCCAGGAAAAAGGACAAGCCACCCTGGCAGAGATCACCGCTGCCTACGCCATCAGCCCTTCCTTTCGCCTTTCTGCTCGCTATAGCTTGCGCAACTCGACCTTGGCGCAGGAATCCAGCTTTGGCTTTGGCCTGGAGTGGATCCCTTAGTCGCCAAACCCGCTTTGGGCCCTCGGCGTCCTCCCCCCCAGTCCCAAGCATTGGAAGAGGGATTGGGGCCAAGGAACAGGCAGCGCAGAGCACGAGAAACGTCCTGAGCAGCTTCAAATAAAAACACCGCCTGGAGTCAGGATCCCTGACAGTGTTGACAAGGATCGGCAGCGATCAGCAACAAGCAAGCATTGGAAAAGGTTTAAAACCTGGAGCCCTATCTGGGATCGCGGGAACCTCCCGCCCAGGGTGGTGGGCCGCTTGCCGGACGAATCTCGATGACCTCACCGTTCTCGCGGGTGATCCGGTAAGCGTCGAAGTCTTCATCGTCGTACTTCCCCAGCACCGTAACCCGCTCGCCGGGCACCAGTTGGATCTGGCGGTACCAGCTTGGGCCGGCGTCAACAAGCAGTTGGCCCGTTCCATCGTCCAAAATAAACTTGTTGCCGAAAACGCTCGTGATCCGACCGGCAACCAAAACCCCGGTATAACGCTGGAGCTCACGAATAGGAACCTGAGCTTGCACAGGAGAACCCCCACCGCTAGTGCTAGAAAAGTCAGAGCAATATATCCAGGCGCAACCCTCATACAAAGAACCCCGACATTGTTAAAAACTGCCTCGGGTCTAACAATCCAAGAAGAACACGTCAACAAGCTTAAACGCAAATCAAAGATACCTTAACCCTAAATCGCGTCTTTGCTTCCCTAGGGCTCCCTTAACATTTTCGGGGATTTCGCAAGAGCTAAACTTCCTGTCCCAAACTTTTTTGCAAGCACGCTCCTACGGCGTTTAGTCAGCGGCTCCCCTCTCCAGTTCGGGAAGAGCTTTTCTGTCAATGCGGCGCATCGTCAGGGTGGCAATTTCTCTTCCTAAAGTCTCAGCTTTTTCTTCTATGTAGGATGTAAACAACGTGATCTCACCCGCCGTTCTAGTTTGAAGTTTGAGCTCGTAGAGCTTATCCCCATCACTATCGACTTTTTCTATGAGGCTAATACTTTTGACATCCTCGAAGTCAACAAAAGTTTTTCTATTAGACAGCAAATTAATCTGGGTAACTATAACTTTTCTAAGCTGACCATTAATATCAACAGACTCATAGTTTATTATTAAAAATAACATAAAAAGAGGAATTAGACTAATGGATGAAAAGATAATGGCTGCAGAGAATGCATCCATAGATTTTGACGGAAGATCATGGTGGACAACGTTTAAACTTCCCTGGCCTTCGCCTAAGAACTGATTGATTTGCTCACTGGCCCATTGGGCGCGATTATTGCTATCGACCTCCACTCTATCCAAAATCCTTCCACTTGTGAACAGAATTAGGTAGTAGCTATAAGTATAATGCTTATCTCCCTCATCACCTACATACTCTTCAACTTCGGTTTGATGTTCAGCTCCTGTAATTTCCGAGTAGATTTTGTTAGAAGGAGGAAAAATCCTAAGCTTGGGGATGGTTGTAAATTGACAATCCGCCATCCTAACTCCCCTCTTTACACAAGATATCTCTAGGCTATCTACACTAGCAGCCTGAAGAGTGGCAAATGAGAGGAAAGCAGATGCAACAAATATAAGTATAAAAAGCGAAAACCAGTCATTCTGCGAGCGTAATATTAGCCGATCCCTCTTTCTAACAATAGTGCTGGCCATCTTGGGCTACCCTAAACTTACTTATAAACTAGCTCAGTTTTTTCTATTAGTGGTTAAGGACAGTTTAATCTCCGAATTAAGTATCGAAAATGTTAAAGGCCTCAGCAGGTACCGGCAAAACGACCATCGAGTGAAGAAGACGAGATGAAAAGATGAAAAAACGAAGCGGGAACCGCCCAGGGCCCGTGGACGCGGATCCCAAGACTGCCTAAGATGAGTGAGGCATGTAAAGAAAACGCCACATTTCCCCCGTCGGCCCCCAGAACCGAGGAACCCCATGCTGCGACTGGAACACATCAGCAAGATCTACCCCACCGGCGAGGTGCTCAAGGACGTGACCTGGGAGGTCAAGCCCGGGGATCGCATCGGCTTGGTGGGCGTGAATGGGGCTGGCAAAACCACCCAGCTCAAGATCATTTGTGGGCAAGAAGACCCGACCAGCGGCGAGGTGATCCGCCCTGCCAACCTGCGCATCGTCTATCTCAGCCAGGAGTTTGAGGTGGATCCCGCCCGAACGGTGCGAGAGGAGCTGTGGACGGTCTTTCGGGAAGAAAGCCGCATCCAGTCGGAGATGGCCCAGGTCACCGGGCAGATGGAACAGGCGGATCCCGACACCTTAGAGTCCCTTCTGCGCCGTCTGGATCGCCTGCAGCGGCAATTTGAGAGCCTACACGGCTATGAACTGGCGGCCCGCATCGACAAAATCTTGCCGGAAATGGGATTTGAGCCGCAGGATGGGGATCGCCTGGTGAGCGCCTTCAGCGGCGGCTGGCAGATGCGCATCGCCTTGGGCAAGATTCTGCTACAGGAGCCGGATTTGCTGTTGCTGGACGAGCCCACCAACCACCTGGATTTGGAGACCATCGAGTGGCTGGAAAACTACCTCAAGAGCTTGACGATCCCTATGGTGATCGTCTCCCACGACCGCGAGTTTTTGGATCGACTTTGTACCCAAATTGTGGAGACAGAGCGAGGTGTTTCCAGAACCTACCTAGGCAATTATTCTCAATATCTGGCACAAAAAGCTGAGCAACGAGAAGCGCAACAGTCGGCTTACGAGCGACAACAAAAAGAGATCGAAAAGCAACAGGCCTTCATCGATCGCTTTCGGGCCAGCGCCACCCGCAGCACCCAGGCCAAGAGCCGCGAAAAACAACTAGAAAAAATCGCGCGCGTGGAAGCGCCGGTTGGCGATGTGCGCACCCTTAGGTTTCGCTTCCCTCCTGCCCCCCGCAGTGGCCGCGAGGTGGTGAAGATCGAAAACCTAACCCACATTTATGGCGACAAAATTCTATTTTTGGGCGCAGAACTGCTGATCGAACGCGGGGATCGCGTCGCCTTTTTAGGACCCAATGGGGCGGGAAAATCGACGCTGCTCCGCCTTATCACCGGCCTGGAGCAGCCGACCGAGGGATCCGCAAAATTGGGGCCCCACAATGTTATTCCTGCCTACTTTGAGCAAAATCAGGCAGAGGCTTTGGATCTGAACAAAACCGTGATCGATACAATTCATGACGAAGTCCCCGACTGGAACAATGAGGAAGTGCGCACGCTGCTGGGGCGCTTTCTCTTCAGCGGCGACGCTGTTTTTAAGAAAGTAGCAGCTTTGAGTGGGGGAGAAAAAGCCCGCTTGGCCCTGGCAAAAATGCTGCTGCAACCGGCCAATGTGTTGATCCTGGATGAGCCCACCAACCACCTGGATATTCCAGCCAAGGAGATGTTGGAAGAGGCTCTACAGCATTACGACGGCACGGCAATTCTGGTCTCTCACGATCGCTACTTTATCTCAAAAGTGGCCAATAAAATTGTCGAGATCCGCAACGGCGAGTTGGTAGCCTACCAGGGCGATTACCACTACTACTTGGAGAAGATTGCCGAAGAGAAAGAGAGAGCTCGACAAGAGCGGATTGCTGCTGAAAAAGCAGCCAAAGCTGCTGAAAAACGAGCCAAAGAGCGAGAAAAACAAAAAGCCAAAAAAGCAGCTGGCAAAGCTTAAGGAGGGCAGAGTCATGTTCACAGGTTTGGTGCGCAGTCTCGGCACAGCCCAGTTGATCAGTTCTTCACAGCTACGGGTTACTTGCCCAGAGCTACAGCCGCAGTTGGCCTACGGCGATAGCGTGGCGGTGGACGGCCTCTGCCTGACGGTGGTGGAGATTCTGCCCGATGGCTTTTTGGCCGATGTCTCGCCGGAAACGCTGCGCCGCTCGGTTTGGGGCCAGGGATCCCGCCCGCGCACGGTTAACCTCGAACCTTCCCTGCGCGTGGGAGACAAGCTGGGGGGACATTTCGTCAGCGGCCATATCGATGGAGTGGGACAACTGTGGGATCAGGTCGCCAGTGGCAACGCCTGGGAGCTGAGCTTCAAAGTTCCTGCGGAGATTGGGCGCTACATCGTGCCCAAAGGCAGCGTGGCGGTGAACGGCGTGAGCCTGACCATTGCCGAGGCGCGCCAGGGGGGCTGCTGGTTTAAGGTGGCGGTGATCCCGCAGACCTACCGCGAGACCAACCTCTCCCTGCTGCAGGTGGGGGATCCGGTGAACGTGGAGGCGGACATGCTGGGCAAGTATGTGGAAAAATTGTTGGGCCTGGCTCCGCCGGAGAGCGGCATTTCTCTGGAGTTTCTGGCCGAGCACGGCTACGTTTAACGTAAGGTGCGGAATTCCCCACCGTCTATACGGTGGAGATGGATAGCACCCTCTGACTGATTCTGGATGTATTGCTTCACAATTTCTAGGGAGCAAATCATGCCAAAGCCTAGCCCTTCCCAATACACTTTATTGACCGGTATTTTGTTACAAACACTACGTGCAAGTGAATTCTAAAAACTGCGTCAGCGTCGCTTCTTAGTCTGCCATTCTCGATGCTACACTTACTGGGGCTTCGACTAAGTCACAAAAGGTGACTGAAACTGTACTGGTAATCAGGCGGCAGACCTTTCGGCTGTACCCTAACAAAACCCAAGAGCGGGATTTGTTGTCTGCCCGCCGTTTGCACTGCTACCTCTACAACGCTTGCGTTGCTCACCGACGCTATGAGTACCGACGCAACCGCCGGACGGTTACTTACCTTGAGCAGCAGAACCTTCTGCCGGAGTTCAAGCAGGCGTGGCCGGAGTTTGCTCAACTCAACTCCCATTCTCTGCAAGCTACGGTCAAGCGGGTAGATTTTGCCTATCAGCGCTTCTTTCAAGGGCTGAGTAAAAAGCCTAAGTTCAAGTCAATCAAGCGGTACTCCGGCTGGACATATCCCAGCACTTCGGGGTGGAAAGTAGCCAGCAACGGTAAGCACGGTAGGATTACCCTCAATGACCTGGGCCTCACCCTGAGGATGCGGGGCAAAGCCAAGGACTGGGGGAGGCCTACCACGCTAACTATTGTCTACAAGCCAACTTTACGGCAGTGGTATGCTTCGTTCACCGTAGAGGTAGAAGTCCCTCGGCCTAAGTTTGGTTCCCAGTCAGATTTGAAGTATGAATCTATCGTTGCCTACGATTTGGGCGCCGAGACGGCCATAACCCTATATGACGGGAGTGAGTTCTATGAGGTTGCTAATCCTCGGTTTACGCAGAGGAGTGAGGAGAAAATTCGCAAGACCGCCAAACTTAAGCGACGAAAGCGTGCACCCAGGAAGGGAGTGAAGGCTTCTAGGAGATGGAAGAAAATCAACCGGCTAGAGGCCAAGCTCCAAGCCAAAGTTGCCCGTCAGCGTAGAGACTGGCAACACAAGGTTACCTCAAAGATAGCAAGTCGTTATGACATCGGGGTAACTGGTCGCGTTAGCGGGACGGAGTCCTTAAAACTCGACGTCAAGGGCATGACCCATAAAGCTAAGGGTAAAGGGAAGAAGCGCAAGGCCGGACTAAACAAG
>NZ_JANSIQ010000006.1:0-68940 GCF_047502685.1 Synechococcus sp. OH20
AAGGGCTGAGTAAAAAGCCTAAGTTCAAGTCAATCAAGCGGTATTCTGGCTGGACATATCCCAGCAGTTCGGGGTGGAAAGTAGCCAGCAACGGTAAGCACGGTGGCGTTACCCTCAATGACCTGGGCCTCACCCTGAGGATGCGGGGCAAAGCCAAGGACTGGGGGAGGCCTACCACGCTAACTATTGTCTACAAGCCAACTTTACGGCAGTGGTATGCTTCGTTCACTGTAGAGGTAGAAGTACCTCGGCCTAAGTTTGGTTCCCAGTCAGATTTGAAGTATGAGTCCATCGTTGCCTACGATTTGGGCACCGAGACCGCCATAACCCTATATGACGGGAGTGAGTTCTATGAGGTTGCTAATCCTCGGTTTACGCAGAGGAGTGAGGAGAAAGTTCGCAAGGTTGCCAAGCTCAAACGGCGGAAGCGTGCACCCAGGAAGGGAGTGAAGGCTTCTAGGAGATGGAAGAAAATCAACCGGCTAGAGGCCAAGCTCCAAGCCAAGGTTGCCCGTCAGCGTAAAGACTGGCAACACAAGGTTACCTCAGAGATTGCGCGTCGTTATGACATCGGGGTAACCGGTCGCGTTAGCGGGACGGAGTCCTTAAAGCTCAACGTCAAGGGCATGACCCGCAGGGCCAGGGGCAAGGCTGGACTAAACAAGTCTATTTTGTCGGTGGGGTTTGGTACGCTGAACCAAATGCTGACCTACAAAATTGAGCAGAAAGGTGGTCTGGTCTTGTTTCTTCCCACGCAAACCCTTAAGCCGTCTCAGCGCTGTCCGCAGTGCGGTGCGATTCACAAGGAGTGGGCAGAGCCAAGTAACCGTTACCATGTCTGTTCTGCTTGTGGGTTTGCGATACCGCGAGACAGGGGAACGGTGATGGTTTTCTACAACGTTGCTACTAATCAGCAACCGGGGCTGGGAACCAGCCTCGTGAGTCTTGGATGCTTCAGCTCTACTTCAGAGACCCGGTACACGGGATCCACGGAGCAACTGGGGCAGAGGAAGAGACAAAAATCTCGCCGTAAAGCGGATGGGGAAACCCCACCCGCCTGCGCGGTGGGGTAGTTCATGCTAACTGGACAAAGATTGCCATCTAGGGTTGTGACGTTGCCCCAAGAGGTGAGCTAGACTCTAACCCAAATTCTCATCCTGGGAGCCGACTTTTGCAGAAGGGCAAGCTCCGCGTCAGAGAAGTTGCTTTCTCTGACGCGGGTGAGTTATTGGCTCTGGCGCCTCTTTCCGAGGAAGCAGCAGCCCATTTGCTTCTGCCAGTCTGCGAAGACGCCTCAGGCTTTTGGCGGGTTCCCGCAGCCTCCCCATTTCTTATTATTTCTTAACTTTTGTTGTTCTGCACAATAGGAGTGATCCCCATGGCCTCAAGAACTTCTCTCCTGATGACGGCGGCTGTCCTTTCGGGCACTTGGTTTGTCCTCCCTGCAGCGGCCCAATCTTCCGCGACAGCGCGAGTACGGTCGGTGGTGGATGGGGACACCTTTTGGGCAGACTTGAACGGCAGGCCCACCCGTTTTCGCCTTGCCTATGTGGATGCGCCGGAGCTGACGCAGGGACGCTGGGGGCGGCTCTCACAAGAGGCTTTGCAAAGCCTGCTGCCGCCGGGATCCCTGGTGCAGGTGGATACCCTCTACGTCACGCCGGAAGGGCTGCACATTGCCCAGGTGTACAACTCTGAGGGCTTGGTGAATTTGGAGATGTTGCGCCAGGGGCAGGCGGCGGTTTACGAGCGCTTTTTGTACGGGGCCAACCGGGAGCGCTACCTGGAAGCTCAAGAATTGGCCCAGGCGGCGCGCCGAGGTTTTTGGCAGCAACGCAATCCGGTGATGCCCTGGGAGTTTCGGGAGACAGCCGCGCAAACCTCGGCCTTTGCGGGATCCAACGTTTTGGACGGCTCCTTCCTGCGGGAAAACCCGGCAGCGGCAGCGGGCGTGGGCATTGCCACAGCAGTGGTGATGGTGGGCCTGAGCAAAGTGTTGTGGAAAAAGCCTCGCCAGAAAAACGCGAGCATCCGCCAGATGGAGCGGGATCTGAAACAACTGCGGCGCAGCCTGGCCACAACGCTGGCCAGCTGCAAACAACTGGAACGGCAGTACGATCAACTGCTGCAAAAGGCTGAGGATTGGTTTGTCAGAGCCGAGAAGGCCAGCCAACATGACCAGGACGAACTGGCGCGCCAGGCTTTGGTGCAGCGGAACCAACACATGAGTGCCGCAGAGGCGGTTCGTCGCTCCCTGGACGAGGTTGAGGCCCAGGCGACAGCTATCCGCGAGGGCATTTCCCGCTTGGAAAGCCAGATCGCGATGGCCAAGCTGGAGCGGGAGATGAACAACTGACGTGAGCGCGGCCAAGCCCAACTCCTCCTCTGCTCTGTCCAGCCGGGCTACAGCAAGGTCTGGGGCAGGCTTTGCAGAACCGTGTGGACGATTGCCGCCGAATTGAGCGCCGCCGTCTGAAAGAAGCTCAAGAAATCGGCGTCGTCTCCTGCATCGCTGACCGAGCGCACCAGCAGACAAGGGATCCCGGCTTCTTGTGCCACCCGCACCACAGCCGCCCCTTCCATCTCCACCACCAGAGCCCCGGTGCGCTCGCGGATTTGGCGGCGCAGCTCGGCGTCGGCCACGAACACATCGCCGGTGGCCACCAAGCCTTGATAAATGATGGGATCCCGACCTTGCAGAGGGTGGAGAGGGATCCGCTCCGGGTGGGCCACGATTAAGTCGTAGAGGGCACTGTCGGCCTCAGCCAGGGGGTGGCGCAGCTCGGGAATAAAGTCGATCCCCAGGACAAAGCCTTCGGGCCGTCCGGTGCCGAAATCGTGCTCGATGGCAGTGTGGGCCAGCACCACATCTCCCATCTGTAGGTGATCGGCCAAGGAGCCGGCCACGCCGGTAAAGATGATGCCCCGCAAAGGGAAGTGGGCCACCAACAGGGCTGCCGTAGTTGCCGCCCGCACCTTGCCCACCCCTCCTTGAACCGCCACCACCGGTTGTCCGGCCAGGGATCCCTGATGGAACTGCCGCCCCA
Organism: Synechococcus sp. OH20; assembly: GCF_047502685.1. NCBI lineage: Bacteria > Bacillati > Cyanobacteriota > Cyanophyceae > Synechococcales > Synechococcaceae > Synechococcus > Synechococcus sp. OH20. The sequence continues at coordinate 3,048 of NZ_JANSIQ010000006.1, forward strand.
GATGGGTATGGACAGAATGGATCTCCATTGCTTGGGTGAGCATGGCCACTTCTTCCGGCAGGGCTCCCACAATGCCGACAGCCTTTTGGGAGGGGTGGGATGGAGCTTCCATAGGGCTTCCCTCAGGTTTTTTTAGAATCCTTAGGTTTGAGAGGCGGGCGGGATCCGGTGTCCCCACAGGCCCGGCCATTTGGTGACTTTGAGATCTCCCAGCACCTGCACCTGACAGGCCAAGCGCAGCCCGTTGCCGCCCTGGGCCGCCGCAGTGGACGGGAGTTGGTGGGGTGGCAAAGACAGGCGGGCCCGTTCTCGCCAGCCCATGGGGGAAACAGCCCCTTCGATCTGTACGGCACAGGTGCCACAGGTGCCCAGACCGCGGCAGTTGAGGATATGAGCCGGCGGGTTGTAGAGCGGGATCCCGGCTTGCAGCAGCACCTGGCGCAGGTTGGCGCCCGCCTCACAAGTGAGGGTGCGTCCTTGAACGTCAATCTGGGGCATAGGCAACCTTCCTAACCGCGAACAGTCCTATTCTGGCCTGAGCCGGATCCGGCAGCATGGCAGGTAGGTGGGAGGGCTAGGCAGTATAGTTAAGGTGGTTAGACAGGGAGTAGGGGAAAGATCATGGCCTACAGCGAGCCGCTCATTGACCGTTCTCCAGAGGTTTTTCCGGTGTTGGAGGAACCTGTTCGCTATGTTGAGGTCGTCTCGGCGGTGGTTTCCAGCCTCAAGGAAGATGCCGCCTACGAGAACCACGAGCAGGGTCACACCTGGAAATTCACCTACGGCACTGCGGAAGTGTTCGTCCACCTGAGCGGCGAATCCCCCGAAGATACTCTGTTGGTGTGGTCTCCCGTTCTCTCTCTGCCGGTGGCGGAGCCGGCTAAGCTCATGCAGAAGCTGCTGGAGAAAAATTGGAGCGACACGCTGGAAGCCCGTTTTTGCATCTGGAATAACCAAGTAGTCCTCAACCACTACCGCACTCTCGAGGGGATCAGTGCGGGCGAGATCTCGCGGGCCGTCACCATTGTGGCCAGCCTGGCCGATGAGTACGACGAGCCGCTGCGAGCAGAGTTTCCCCCCGCTTGAGATGGGATCCCAGGGAGCTTGGCTGCCCTATCGCGTGGCTCCTGGCGGCTGGCAGATGGAACAAGATGCCTGGCTTTTGCAGCGGCTGCGCCATGCTCCCAGGCCCTGTTTGCGCTTCTACGGCTGGGATCGGCTCACCCTCTCCCTAGGGCGGCACCAGGCCTGGCCCGATTCAGCGCCAGGGATCCCAGTGGTGCGCCGGCCCACCGGCGGACGGGCGGTGTTGCACCAGGCGGCTGAAGAGGCAGCGGAGCTGACCTACAGCTTGGTGCTGCCCCTTTCTTACCTCCAACGTCGGCTGCCCCGTTTGCAGCGGGCCTGCGTGTACGACTTCTGCTGCCGCTTTTGGGTAGAGGGCCTGGCGGCGCTGGGCATTGCGGTGGATCCACGCGTTTCTGCTCACGACCGACCTGCTGGCCAGAACCGCCTAACCCCAGACCCGGGCTACCACAACAAAGTCAGTTGCTTCGCCGCCCGTACCCGCGCCGATCTGAGCTGGCAGGGCAAAAAGCTGATGGGCAACGCCCAACTGTGGCAACCCTGGGGGATCCTGCAACAGGGATCCCTCCTGTTGCGGCCCAATTTCGAGCTGTGGGAACGATACCTGCCCGGCTCTCAGGTGATTGGCGTGTACGACCTTTGCCCCACAGCGCCGGGGATCCCTGAACTGATCGAACATTTTCTCCAAATGGCCCAAGAGTGCTTTGAGGTGGAATGGCAAGAAGAAACCTGGCCGGATCCGCTTCACTGGGAGGATCCGGCGGGGATAGCTGACCCTGAGTGATAGGGAACGGCAAGATCCACTTCCCCCCTCTCCCTCTGGGAGAGGGGCTGGGGGTGAGGGTGCCTCTGGGAGAGGGGCTGGGGGTGGTCGCGTGAGCGGCGCGGAGCGCTTGGGTGCCTCTGGGAGAGGGGTTAGGGGTGAGGGGGTGTTCGTCTCATTGGTATTCGGGATAACTTTGGAAGTGGTTGCGTTCTTGACACTCCCACCGCCTAAAGGGGGGGGGGATTCTTACGCAGTCCACAAACGAGCTCGTAAAGGCGCTGTCAAGACGCCTCTAGACAGTTCCGTGTTGCAAATGCATCTCCATCCGAAGGGGCTGTGCTAAAACCAAGGCAGCGCTCAGCCAGGTGAGCCATGCCAAAAGTTTGGGCGGCAGTCTTGCTCAGTGTATCGCTGTGGATCCCGCAGCCCGCTTGGGCTATTACCCTCGAACAAGTGCCCAACCCCCGCCGCCAGTATGGAGGATGGGTTTCCGACACCGCCGATATCCTCAGCAGCAGCACTGAAAGCGAGCTAAACCGTCTCCTCACCCAGCTTGAGCAGCGTACCGGTGCCGAGATGGCAGTGGTGACGGTACCCAATACTCAGGGATATGCCACGCCGAAAGCGTTCACCACGCAGCTATTTAACTACTGGGGCATTGGCAAGGCCGGTCGCAACAACGGCGTGTTGTTTCTCATCTCGGTAGGGGATCGGCGGGTGGAAATTGAAACCGGCAGGGGTTTGGTCACCATCCTTCCCGACAGCCGCGTTCAGCAGATTATCGACCAGCAGATCCTGCCCAAGTTTCGCAATAGGGATTTCGATGGCGGCACCTTGGCGGGGGTACGGCAGTTAACCGCAGTGCTGCAGGGGCAGCCGGTTGCCGAGGTTCAGGCTTCCACCGCCCTTTCCAATGCAGCCGTTCCTCGAGCAGGTGGAACGGGATCCCTGGCTGCTGCTCAAAGCTCCCTGGAAGGGATCCTGCTGCTCTTGGGGATCATCATTCTCGGAGTGGGATGGCAGCGCTCCCGCCTGCCGGTCTATCTCAAGGCCGAGCGGGGAGGAGCGAAAGTCCTGTCGCTGACACGCCGCGAGCAGGGGACAATGGCTGCCTTCTCTTCGCTGCAGAGCGACCCCGTTCGCCTGCTTCTCTATTCTGGCTCCCTCTGCCTTGGTCTTTTCCTGTTGTCGGCCAGCGGTAACTGGCTGGTACTGGTGCTGCCCTTCCTGGCAGTTGTGACCACCGACGGCATCTTGGGCTCGAAGCGTGGGATCCCGTTTCAGCCGGTGGTGTGTCAAAGCTGCGGTCGGCCCATGCGCCCCATCCAGCCCCAAATTCTCGATGGGCAACTTCCCCCAGCGCATCGCCTGGCCAAAAGCCGGCGCAGAGCTCGCTACTACGGCTGGTTTTGCCCCGCCTGTCAGGGGATGGCCGTGGTCGTGCGCGAAAATAAATCTTATCGCCACCTTTATTGCCCTCAGTGTCAAGCTCTTACCCTTGATCTCCAAACCGAGATTATTAGGAGAAACATCTATCCCTACACCTTCAGACGAGAAACCTTGACTTGCCCTCTCTGCCAATACCGAACGGAGCGAGAAGTTGAAGTCCAAGAGCCTGATGACAGCGATTATGACACCAGAGACCGAGATAGAAACTTCGGGGGCGGCAGCAGTGACGGCGGCGGAGCAGGCGGCAGTTGGTGAGACCCAACTCTAGAGATTTCTCTATCGATTGAACAAGGGGGTTGGGCTTCTCTTAAATCCGCCAGGGCAGTACAGTGGTAAGGGAGCAACGATAGCGATTTGTTAAGGACGAAGATCCCATGACCCTTGCAGAAGGCGTGCAACTGGTTACCTTTGGGGTGCTCTCGGCGATGGCCATCGGCTTTGCCATGGGAGTGGTTTGGGCCCCTAACATCGTCTATTCCGGCTTTCTATTGGGGGGCGTTTTCCTGAGCATGGCCGGGCTGTACCTTCTCTTGAATGCCGATTTTGTGGCTGCCGCCCAAGTGTTGATCTACGTCGGCGCGGTCAATGTGTTGATCCTGTTCGCCATCATGTTGGTGAACCGGCGCTACACCTTTGCTCCTCTGAAACTGGGCTGGCTGCGCAATGGGGTGACGGCGGCGGTGTGTTTGGGGCTGTTTGCCCTCCTGACGGCAATGGCCCTGAATACCCCCTGGCAGTTGGAGCCAATCCAGCCCACGAGCAGTGCTTTGGTGATTGGCGGGCATTTCTTTAGCGATTATCTGTTGCCGTTTGAGCTGGCTTCTGTTTTGCTGCTGATGGCGTTGATCGGGGCCATTGTGCTGGCGCGTCGAGAGTTTGTCATCCCCCAAGCCCAAGAAGGGGATCTCAGCTTGCTGGAGCGGGCTCGGCCCCGGCTGGAATCGGAGTCGGAACGCCCAGCAGAGCTGGTGAGCACCCGTTAAGGCTGTCTGCTCTCGGCCATACAGCTCAAGGTCTTCCTCACACCCCTCTCATCTGTATCCACTGGAGCCTCTTGGGATGTTGCAACTGCAGTTTTTCTTGGTGGTCGCGGCAGTTCTCTTCTGCATCGGCATCTACGGCTTGATCGTCAGTCGCAACGCCATTCGGGTGTTGATGTCGATTGAGCTGATGCTCAACGCGGTGAACCTCAACTTTATGGCCTTCTCCAACTTTGTTGACTCCAGCTTGATTCGCGGCCAGGTGTTTTCGGTGTTCGTCATCACCGTGGCGGCTGCCGAGGCGGCAGTGGGCTTGGCCATTGTGTTGGGGATCTACCGCAACCGGGCCACCATCGACATGGAGAGCTTTAATCTGCTCAGGTGGTAGTTGTTTTCTTGATCGATTACGTTCAGGTGCGGCTGGGCAGCGGCGGGCATTGGATCCCGGGGATCAGGGATTCCAGTATGCCGCTGCAGGCGTCCCAGAGCAGCTCGATCACGTAGTGAAACCCAGCCTCGCCCCCGTAGTAGGGATCCGGAACTTCTTCATCGGTGTGGGAACGACAGTAGCTACAGATTAAGCGCACCTTGTCGGCATATCTTCTCTGGGGATCGAGGCTGAGGATATCGCGATAATTTTGCCGATCCATAGCCAGGATCAGGTCGAACTCCCGCAGATCCAAAGGATGAATTTGCCGGGCTTGGCCGTGCAGCTCCAGTCCATAGCGCTGGGCAACTTGTTGCATGCGGCGATCTGGGGGACTGCCGATGTGATAGGCGGCTGTACCTGCCGAATCGCAGATAATGGCTTCTGCGTGGCCGCTGCTCTGCAGCAAGTAGTTGGTGATCCCTTCGGCAGCAGGAGAACGGCAGATGTTGCCCAGACACACAAACAGCAGCTTTTGGCTCATGGCAATCTCAACGGCAGTAAAAAGCTCTTCTTAACCCTACAACAATGTCCATCTGGTGGTTCTTTAGAATGGGGCCGATCCCACTTTCTACCGGGAGCCGCTGCAGTGTTTGGAATTCCAGGTTCAATCAAACCGACAAGGGATCTCCAGGCACTGCTGCAACAGCTTCAGGTAGTCTTGGCCATCCATGAGAAAGGCGCCAAAACGGGCTAGGTGCGGGTTCATCAACTGAGCGTCGAACAGGCGAAATTCCCGCTCCCGCAGGTGTTCCACCAGCTTCACCAGGGCCACCTTCGAGCCGTTGGGCCTGCGGTAGAACATGGACTCGCCGATGAACGCTGCCCCCAGGGCAATGCCCAGGATCCCGCCTGCTATGGTGTCTCCCTGCCAGGTTTCAAAGCTATGGGCAAAGCCGGCCCGGCGCAGAGCTGCGTAGATCTGCTTCAGCTCACGGCTGATCCAGGTGTGGGTACGAGCGGCACAGCCTTCTACCACCTGCTCAAAAGCGTCGTTGATCCGCACCTGGAAACGACCGCTGCGCACCAAAGGCCGCAACGAACGGGGGCAGTGGAATCGCTCGTCGAGCGGGATCACGGCGTGCCGGTCGGTGCCGTACCAAGCTAGGGATCCCGTCTCTTCGTCGGCCATCAGGAAGTAGCCTTGGGCGTATCCGGCCAGAATGGCGTCCAGGTTCACTTGTGCCCCCTCAAGATTGCCATTGGGGCGAGAGACTGGCAAAATCTCCCGCATTGACTTTGGGGTGACAATCCACGCAGCCACTGACCCGCACAGGGGTGGGAAACTCCACTTGCAGGTGCAAGGCGCGGAAATAGCGAGAATCGGCCAGGCGGTAGGGCACCTGTTCTCCTTGTCGCAGAGGGCGGGAGTTGGGCCGCAAATAACCCCAGGCCAGTTGCAAAGCCACGCCGCTCAGGGGCTGGATCTGCTGGCCATAGTGGCTGGGATCCTGTAGCAGCCGTCGCCAGGTTTCGGTGGGCAACACTTGGGCGGGCAACGCCACGTGGCAACTGCCACAACTGCGCACATATTGAGCCTGCTCCAGTTGGGCTTGAGTTAGGCCCTGCTGTGCCTGTGCCCCCAGCTTCTGTGCCGATCCCGCCAGCAGGGATCCCACAAACCCGGCCAGGATGGCCACCATGGCCCAGATCCCAAATCGAAGTCGCCGGCGCCGTCTTTGTGAAGGAGCCATACTCTCACAGCCACTGCCTATGCTTTCCACTCTATGTCCTTTCCGGTAGCGAAATCAGGAGTGAAAACGGCGCCTCTGGCAGTGGCCACTCAAAACCCTTCTTCCTCGAGGGCCTGGACGTTTTGCACAATCCGGGAAAGCTCGTTTTTCTCGTCCACATTGATGCGGGTCGGGGAGCCGCTGATGATGCGCTCGTAGCCCCGGAAGGAATCGCGGATTTGGATGCCTGCATTGGAGATCAGGTACTCGCGGATCCCTTTGTCGTGCCAGGATCCCCGCATTTTGAAGACATTGAGCGCGCGGGCCATCTCGCCGCGGATCTCCACATATTGCAGCAGGATGATCGTGTCGGTGATGGTGGAGATGTGGGACTCGGTGATGGAATGGGATCCCATGAATTGGTCGGTGGTGTTGGTGAAAAAGCCGGTGATCTCCTCTTGCTTGGCCAGGCCGGTTACCCCAATAACAAACTGGCGGAAGGCATTTTGGCTCACCCCCCGCGCCAGCGCCGACAGCGAGTCGATGGCCATGCGAGAGGGCTTGAAGGCCATCATCTCCGTTTTGATCTTCTGCAGGTGATCTTCCAGGCCAGCCGACTCCGGATAGGCGCAGATGATCTTAAGGAGGCCCTGCCGCTCGAACTCTTCCAGCTCAATGCCCCAGGAGGAGGCGTTGCGGGAAAGCTGCGCCCGCGATTCTTCATAGGCGAAGAGAATGCAGCGTTCCCCATCCAGACAACCCCGCTCTAGGAATTTGCTCACCAGCGAGGTTTTGCCCGTGCCGGTGGCGCCGGTGGCCAAAATAATCGAGTCTTTGAAGAAGCCACCGCCGCACATCTCGTCCAGCTTCTCGATACCCGAAGAAACGCGCACATTGGAGGAGCGCTGCGTCAGTTGCATGGCCCCCAGCGGGAAGATGTTGATCCCGTCGTTGGTGATGGTGAAGGGATATTCCCCCTTCATGTGGGTGGTGCCCCGCAGCTTCAAGATCTCGATGGTGCGCCGCCGCTTCTCGCCTTCCAGAATGTTGCGCAGGATCACCACGTTGTCGGAGACGAATTCTTCCACGCCGTAGCGAGCGATGGGGCCGTACTCGTCGGTGCGCTCGGTGGTCATGACGGTGGTGACATTGGCCTGCTTGAGGCGGGCCGTCAGGCGGAACAGCTCTCGCCGCACCACGCCGGCAGGGTCGTATTGCTGAAAGATGGCCGTCACCGAGTCGATGGAGACCCGCTTGGCTTTGTATTTGCGGATGGCGTACTGGATGCGCTCGATAAGGGCCGACAAGTCGAAATTGCCGCTCACCTCGTAGCCTTCGGGATCGGGGGAGGCATCCAGGATGAACAGTTGGCCCCTGTCGATGAGAGCCTGCAGATCCCAGCCAAAGCTGGAGGCATTGCGAATGATATCGGCGGGGGTTTCCTCAAAGGTGACAAAGATCCCCGGCTCTTGATACTTCACGATGCCGTTGTAAAGGAATTGAATGGCAAACAGAGTTTTGCCGGTACCAGAAGTGCCGCTGACCAAGGTGGTGCGTCCCAGGGGCAGCCCACCGTGGCTGATGTCTTCAAAGCCCTCGATGCCCGTCTGTTTTTTCGGGATCCCACGCAGCTCCGATAGACTCGCTGGGTGGTTGTCTGTGGTTGGTTCGGTGGAGTCCTCTGCGGCGTTATCCTGTGGCTTTTCTGGCTCAGAAGGCCCCAATGATTGGTTCATCCCATTCTCCTTGCCCTCGTGGCCTGTCTCAAGTCTCTTCGTCCAGTTCTTCGTAGAGCAGATCCAGGCCGATGAGCACTTTCTCGCGGTTGGACAGATCGCCAATAATCTTCCGCACCGGTGGCGGCAGGATTTTGGCCAAGGTCGGCGTTGCCAAGATCTTATCTTCCTCTGCCAGTTGCGGGTTTTTCAAGACATCGATCACCTTCAGACTGTACACGCCGCGGAATTCCTTTTCTAAGATGTCTTGCAAGGTGCTGAGGGCACGCAGAGAACTGGGGGTGTTGCCCGCCACGTAGAGCTTGAGGACATAGGCTTTGCGAGTGGACATATCAGGGATCCCTTGGGGCAGGTTTGGGAATGGAGCGGCGGTACATTTCGCTCAGGTGGGCCATCACATCGATCAGGGTGAGGCGGTAGTCTAGCAGGATCTCTTCGCTGCGGCCTTCCAGTTTCAGTTGTTTGGCAAAGTCCTCCATCAAGTTCATGTGCAGCTCCAGCAGTTGAGCAGCGCCGATGTCGGCAAAGAAGGCAAGGGCCACCAGCTCGTCGATGCGGGCATTGGCGGTCTCAGGAGACTGAAAGTATTCCAGGACAATGGTTTGGTACAGGCCGCGCAGCCGCTGCATCAAGGCTCGCTGCTCGTGGGGTGGGAGGCGCCGATAAAACAGCTCTGGGTCACGATGATAGTACACTCCGGCATAGCCCAGCCGTTCCCGCAGTTTCTCCGCCAGCCGTCGCTGTTGTTGGTTGCTGTAAGCCAGGTAGGGCTGATCGCTGGGATGCACTGGGCCCTGCGGGAGACCGCAGGTGGGAGACATCTGTAGAAACAAGGCGATGGCCCGATCCACCAGCAGCTCTAAGACGGAAGGGGATCCGGAACAGTCGGCCCGCGCCTGTCCCTTCAGCTCTTGCGGCGAAATGGGACGAACAAGGGTGGCATTGTGGTAAAAAAATTGCTCCCGCTTGAGCAATGCCTTTACCCGAGAGGAGTGTTCTTCGGTCTCCAGATGGGATTCTTCCAGCACAATGGCCAACACAGTCGGCAGCAGAAGCCCCCAGGCGCAGAGCTGATTACCCAGATCGTGCAACTCCTGCAGCCGACCGGGATCCACCAGAAGCACCAAGCAATCGACATGGCCGTCTTGTTTTCTGAGGGCTTCTAGAAAGGCCGCTTGATCCTGAAAACACTCGACGACGAAACGCTGCGGGGGTAGCCAGTCCTCGCAAGCCAGAGGTTCCTCTGCTGGCGGCTCCCAATCCAGCAACAGGCTGATGCGCAGGGGGTGGGGGTCAGGCAACAAGACAAGGGCTGAAGACGCATTCCTATCTTAAATCTGGCCGGGATCCCCGCTCACCTGCCAGAGTTGGGCCAAAGGAGCAATCCTCTGATCCGCTCCACTGAGTGTGCAATCTGTTCAGACGCTGCCTGCGCTCTTGCCGGATCCCGCTTGTGCTCTTCGGCCAGAGTCCTCATCGGCGATGACGGTGCGGTAGTACTCCTCCAACTGTTGTGTGGCCGCCGACCAACTCCAGCGCTCAGCCTCTTGCCGGGCCTGCTGCCGGAAGAGCTGCCGCTGCCCGGTGCCCTCTAAGAGCTGCCGCGTGGCCTGGACAAAGTCGCTGTCGGAGTCCGGATCGAACAGAAAGCCGTTGCGGCCGCTGTCCACCACATCGGTAATGCCGCCGCAGCGGGGGGCGATTACCGGACAACCGGCAGCCATGGCCTCCAACAAGACCAAGCCCAACGTCTCGGTGCGGGAGGGGAACACGAACAGATCCGCGGACGCAAAGGCCGCCGCTAGGTCTTGCCCCTGTAAATAGCCTGTAAACACCACGTCGTAGCCGGCAAAATGTTGCTCCAGGGATCCCCGCTCCGGCCCATCGCCCACGATAGCCAGGCGCGCCTGCGGGATCTGCTCCAGCAACACCCGGATCCGCCCCACCTCTTTTTCCGCCGAGAGCCGACCTACGTAGAGCAACAGCGGCCGCTCCGGCTGCCCTGCCGTAAGGCGGGCCCGCATCTCTGGGTCGGCAGCCTGCGGGTGAAACAGCTCCGTATCCACTCCCCGCTGCCACAGTTGCACCCGCTCGATGCCGTGGGCGCTCAGCTCCTGCATCATCGCCGTCGAGGTGCAGAGGTTGACCCGCGCCAAATTGTGCCCCAGCTTGAGGAGGTTCCACAAAACTCCCTCCAGAAAGCCCAGCCCGTAGTGCTTCAGATACTTCGGCAGATGGGTGTGGTAGGAGGCCACCAGCGGGATCCCCATCGCTTGGCTGTAGTAGAGGCCCCCCAACCCCAAAACCGCCGGGTTGACCACGTGGATCACATCCGGTCGGAAGCGGTTGAGCACCCTGCCGATGGCGGGGCCGGGAGCAGCCAGCTTCAACTCCGGGTACAAAGGCAAGGGGAAGCCTGGGATCCCGTAAACCCGCGCCCGGGCAAACCGCCTGGGCGCCCCCTGAGGCGCGACGATAAGCACCGAGTTGCCGCGGGCCGTCAGATGGCGCACCGTGTGGCAAAGCCGCGTAACGATGCCATCCACCTTGGGCAGAAACGTTTCCGTAAACAGGGCTATGCGCATCGGGATCCCAAGCCTAGTGAAAAGGCTCTGCAGATTCTCTTAGGATGAGTGTTGCACAAAACGGCAACGCAATGACGGCTTGGGATCGCAGCAGCACAACTTTATTGCAGCAGCTGATCTTGCAGCGGAGCAGAATGAGTTGGCTCTTGGTTCTGGCCGAGGGTATCGGCCGCCGTTTTGCTGATCAACAGCAGCGTAGCCGCCAGAGCCAGTCCAATAACGTCTCGCCACATAATCCGCTCCCACACTCCTCATGCCCCCTACTGTAGCGGCGGTTTTTTCGGCTGGGCAGTGATGGGCGACGGATTTTTAGGTGACAACAATCACTTCCAGAATTGCGGCTTTGCCCCCTAGTCGCGAAAGGCCAGTTGCAAGCTGGTGATCAGCAGAACCAAAGAAAACACCGCCATCACCCCTCCCCAGAACCAGTAGGGCAAAAACAGGTTTTGGGCAATCTGGCTGGAATCGGAGAGGATCAGCCGCCCGTCGATGACAGCAGCGTCCATAAAAAGATAGTCGAGCTGGTGATAGGTGCTCACACAGGCTTGCACCCCCAAAAATTGCAGGGCAAAGCTTTGTAACCAAGGGGCAGCCCAGCGAGCTACTGCCAGGATGCCCAAACCCATGGCCGGGAGGAACAAAAGGCCAAAGGGGGAACGCACCCAGAGCAGCGTCGAGAGCAACAACAGGGATCCCAAAAATACCAGCCCCAGCCGAGCTGTGCTGCAGCGGCGGGAGGTGAGGATGAACAGGGCCCCAGCTATGGGCGGCCCCATCGGCCCGGCAGCCGCCACCAAGGCCCGCCCCACCCGCCCCAAAAACAGCTCGCCACTGTGAATGGCCAGCCCCGAGCCGTCGGGATAGACCTCAAGACGATGAAACTCCCCCCCCAACAGCAGCGCCATCAGGCCATGGCCCATCTCGTGAAACCAGGTGGCCAACAAAGTAAAGGGGTAGAGGAGGTAATTGCCCCAGGGAAACCGCCAGAGCAAGACTGTCAGCCCCGCCGCAGCCACCAGCCAGATCACGCTGTGCCGGCCAGGCCTTGCGGAAGGGGAAGGAGGCAGCTCAAACTGAGTCATACCAGCAGGTGGGTGGAGAAAAGGCCCAAGATGCCTTGTCGGCCTAGACGATTGCCGGCAGAAAAAAGTTCCACATTAGGCAAAAATAGCCAGGCCAACTCCCCTCTCCCTCTGGGAGAGGGGTTGGGGGTGAGGGTGACCTCTGGGAGAGGGGTTGGGGGTGGTCGCGTGAGCGGCGCGGAGCGCTTGGGTGACCTCTGGGAGAGGGGTTGGGGGTGAGGGCCAACAACAGCAAGGAGACAGGGGAGCCGTCTCACAGGTAGGCTGGAAAAGCCCCAAGGGATCCCTGCCTATGGCCACCTTCCTGCGCGACTGGAGCTACCGCTCTCCCTGGCTTTACCGCAGCATCAGCCGTGCGGCTGCCCTAGCAGTGGGGGGATATGAGCGACTGCGCCGGTTGCCCCTCCAAGGGATCTCCATCCAGCCCCAGGAGCGGGTATTGGATCTCTGCTGTGGCCCTGCCGAAGTGACTCCAATCCTAGCCGAGCTGAGCCAAAACGTTGTCGGCCTGGATGCTTCCCCCAAAGCCCTGGCGGCAGCTCGCCAACGCCTCCCCAAGGTGGAATTTGTGGAAGCCTTTGCCCAGGATCTGCCCTTTCCTGCCAACAGCTTTGATTGGGTGCACACCAGCTTGGCCCTGCACGAGCTGCCTTTTCCTGACCTGGAACAGGTGCTGCGCGAAGGGTGGCGGGTGCTCAAGCCGGGGGGAGGGCTTTTGATCCTGGACTTGCACGCGCCTTGCCAACCTTGGATGTGGCCTGGGCTGGCCCTCTTTCTGGCCCTGTTTGAAACCGAGACCGCCTGGAACTTGCTCAAGTTGGATCTGCCGCAGTACTTGCAGCAGCAGGGCTGGCAATCCGTCCGGCAAACCCTGCACGCCGGGGGGGCTTTGCAGGTGATCCAGGCCCAAAAGCCTGCCGCCTAAGCTGCTCACCCTTGGTGCCAGAAGGGGGTGCCGAGAACCGGTGTGCTGGGCTGAGCCGCTTCCTGGGGGGTCATCGCGCCGGCCAGGTAGGCTCGCCGGCCTGCGCGCACTGCTTCTGCAAAGGCCTCGGCCATTGCCACCGGATCCCGGGCCAAGGCCACCGCTGTATTCAACAGCACCCCATCGAAGCCCCACTCCATCACCTGGCAGGCGTGGGAAGGCAGGCCTAGACCGGCATCCACAATTAGCGGTGCCTCAATCCGCTCTCGCAGCAAGCGCAAGTTGTAGGGGTTGAGGGGGCCCTTGCCGGTGCCAATAGGAGCGGCCCAGGGCATCACCACTTCACAACCGGCATCCAAGAGCCGCTGGCACAGCACCAGATCGTCGGTGCTATAGGGCAGAACCTTGAAGCCGCGACGGATTAGTTCGGCAGCGGCAGTGGGCAGTTGCACCGGATCCGGCTGCAAGGTGTAGTCATCCCCAATGAGCTCCAGCTTGATCCAGTTGGTGCCGAACACCTCCCGCGCCATCTCCGCTGTGGTGACTACCTCCTGCACGCTGTGGCAGCCGGCGGTGTTGGGCAGAACCGGGATCCCTAGCTTCTGGAGCAGGGCCCAAAACCCTTGGGAAGCTTCCGACCCCAGCGCCCCCTGGCGCCGCAGGGAAACGGTCAACAAACAGGGCTGTGCCCGCACCACCGCCTGCTCCAAAATGGCGGGCGAAGGGTAGCGAGCCGTCCCCAGCATCAGGCGGCTGGGCAGCGCTTGGCCGTAGAGCACCAAGGGATCCTCATCGGCCTGAGTCGAGGGGGAGACAGGAAGAAGAGTGGACATCGCTGAGGGGCAAAAATGCGGGATCTGAGGGGAGGCAGTCGGGCACTAGCCGCCGGCAACCGGCGCGACAATCTCCACCTGGTCGCCTTCTTGCAGACGAGTTCGCTCGTACTGGGCGCGCGGCACAAACTCTAGATTAACCGCCACCGCAAAAGGGCCACTGATCTCCACCTGGGCTATCGCCTCGGCCAGCGTGGTGCCCTCCGGCAAATCGTAAGGCTTTTGGTTGATCAAGACACGCATGGCGACAGGGATTCACCGGCAAGAGGGGCAGCCTGTACCTGAAAAGGGATCCCCAACTCCTGAGCAAGGCGGCAACTGCCGTGGTGAAGATACTCCAAGACGGCATCGTGGATAGCCGGGGAGATCATAAAGCCATGGCGATAGAGGCCGTTGATCTGCAACAGGCGAGGCGCGCACTCCACCACGGCTGGCAAGTGGTTCGCCAAGGTGGGACGACATTGGCTGCCTAATTCCAGGATACGCGCTTCGGCAAAGGCAGGGTGGACGGCGTAGGCGGCGCTGAGCAGCTCCAGAGCCGAGCGGACACTCACCGGCGAGCGATCCTCGGATTCAATTTCGGTGGCTCCCACCACAAACAGGTGCCCCGGCTTGGGAGCGATGTAGATCGGGTAGCGGGGGTGCAACAGCCGGGTCGGGCGCCGCAAAGCTACTTCCGGGGCATACAGACGTACCACCTCACCTCTAACTCCCCGCAGCGGTGACTGCCCACCCCATTCTGTTCGGGATCCCAGGCCGCGACAGTCCAAAACCCACCCGCCGGTTTGTTGCTGCCAGGCTTCCGCCTGCTCCAGATCCCAGGGGCAACTCCACTCCACCTCCACCTCGTGCTGGCGCAGCTTGGCCAGCAGAGCCGACAACAGTTGGCGGTTATCCAGTTGGCCCTCTTGGGGAAGATACAGGCCTTGCCCAAATCGCCCGGCCAGCGAGGGCTCCAGCTCAGCTACAGCCTGGGCATCCAGAGGCTGGGGCTTGGGGAGATGGGGAAGGCGTTCCCCCACAGCAGCTAGCAGGGATGAGAAGCGTCTGGCTTCCCCCGCATCTTGGCGGTGCCAGAGGATCAGAGTGCCTTCCTGCTGAAAGAAAACCGGCTGCGGCAGACTGGCCAAAAGGGAGGGCCAACGGGAGAGGGCATAGTACCCCTGCGCTACTACGCTGGCCTCGGCGACGGCAGACTCCGCCAGGGGAGCCAGCATGGCAGCGGCAAAATGGGCAGCACTGCTCTCGACGGCACCGGCAGGAGCCGCCTCCACGATGCGGACAGAATGCCCGACCTCGACCAGGGTGGCAGCCAACAGGCGCCCCATCAGACCGGCTCCGAGGACAAGAATGGGATCCCGCTGCGCTCTCCCCACCGCTGACGGGATAGGAGATGGCCTGGGCAGACTTGCTGCCGCATTTGTCCGAGAAGATGAGGTTGAAAGGGTCAAAGTGCCCCCCACCGCTGAGGCAATGGATTTCATGTTAGATCCGATGTTGACATACCCCCTGTCCTCAGGGACAGGGATTCTTGACGCTTGAGAAGGTGAAGGCGCAGGCAAAGCTCTTCGCCCTTAGTTTGGCCGCTTGGCGGGCATCACAACCGCGGCGGATGGTAGGGAGGTTCTTTGCAGTTGTGCAGGTTTTCTGGGGTATGGCGATGGACAAACTCACAGCAACGAGCCAACGCCTTCAGCACCAGCTCCAGTTTCTCAACCTGCTGGGGGGTGGTGATGAGTTGGCAGGATACGGTGAGAATGTGAAACATTTTCAGGTGGTGAAGTGATGGCGTCAACTGGAGTACCCCTTGCCGGATTCGGGCATCCAGGTACTTACCCTCCCCAGCCTACAAAGGTAGGGGACTGTTGAACTTTTTCCCATCCTAGTCGCCATTACCGGTTCCACGCTCTGCCAAGTTTAGGATCAAGATCCCCAGCAAAGCTAGGCTCAGCAAGCTGGCGATCACCATCGGTTCATCTGGGATCATATCCATCTAGACTTTGCCTCACCCCATCGTAAAGAGCCATACCTCAGACTCGTTGCCCAACCCGGCGGCTACCCTCTGGTCACCCTGAGCAAGCATCTGTCCAGCGGCTTACACTACACTAGAAGAACTGACCCATCCCTTGGACTGGCATGATTCCCACGGTTATCGAGCAATCCGCGCGAGGCGAGCGCGCCTTTGACATCTACTCGCGTCTTTTGCGGGATCGGATTATCTTCCTGGGCACCCAGGTGGACGACGACATTGCTAACCTGATCGTGGCCCAGATGCTCTACTTGGAATCCGAAGACCCCGAGAAAGACATCTACCTCTACATCAACTCCCCCGGCGGCTCGGTCTATGCCGGTATGGCCATCTACGACACCATGCAACACATCCAGCCGGATGTCTCCACCATCTGCATCGGTCTGGCCGCCAGCATGGGAGCCTTTCTGCTGGCAGGGGGCACCAAAGGCAAACGCATCGCCCTTCCCCACGCCCGCATCATGATCCACCAGCCCCTCGGTGGAGCCCAGGGGCCGGCCACCGACATCGAAATTCAGGCCAAAGAGATCCTCTTCATCAAAAACAGCCTCAACAGCCTGCTGGCCTACCACACCGGCCAACCTCTGGAGCGCATCGAACGCGATACCGACCGCGACAACTTTATGACCCCAGAACAGGCCAAAGAGTACGGACTCATCGACCAGGTGATCAGCAAGAGATCCCAGCCAACCCTGGCAGCCGTTTCTTGAGCGTCTAGGTTCTGCGGCCAGCTTGCAGGGCTCCCTCAAAGCAGGGGGCTTTTGCCTGTTGGCAGGGATCCCACCGGCGAAGATATTAAGAAAGCCAAAGAAATTGGTCTTCTTGTCACTAAGTCAGGGGACTCACTTTAACCAAACTAATCGAACTCATAAAGAAAGTAATGATCAGCTGATCCTTGCGGATGATAGCTTAGGATTAAACCAGTGTAGACCTGTGTTTGCCGCAATTCTAGCTTAGACACTGTATAGAAATCTTTCCACTGGGTTTCCAAAGTCCAGGGCGTCAGAGCTGGCAATGGGCGGCACTTGAAAAGGAGGGTTTTGGACTTTGCATCCGCGTGAATGCGGAAGACTGTCTCAAAGCCCAAGTCCCACGGTTGTGGGGCAGGTTCATTCACGAAAACTCGGTGGTCTGGGGCTTTGGCCCTGGGTTTTTGCCTCATTGGTTGCAGCCGTGAATGGCATTTTCTGGTTTTGTGATTCGTTCAGAGGGAGATCGACGTGGCTTACGCAGCAACCCAATCCAAAAGCGGCTATCAAGCCGGGGTGAAAGATTACCGACTCACCTATTACACGCCCGACTACACGCCCAAGGATACCGATGTCTTGGCCTGTTTCCGGGTTACCCCTCAGCCGGGCGTTCCCCCCGAAGAGGCCGGGGCGGCGGTGGCGGCTGAGTCCTCGACCGGCACCTGGACAACGGTGTGGACAGATTTGCTCACCGACTTGGATCGGTACAAGGGCCGCTGCTACGACATCGAGCCAGTTCCCGGCGAAGAGAATCAATACTTCTGCTTCGTCGCCTATCCGCTGGATCTGTTCGAGGAAGGCTCGGTCACCAACATGCTCACCTCGATTGTGGGCAACGTCTTCGGCTTCAAGGCCCTGAAGGCGCTGCGGCTGGAAGACTTGCGCATCCCCGTGGCCTACTTGAAGACCTTCCAGGGCCCTCCCCACGGCATCCAGGTGGAGCGGGACAAATTGAACAAGTATGGCCGCCCACTATTGGGCTGCACCATCAAGCCCAAGCTGGGCCTTTCCGCTAAAAACTACGGGCGGGCGGTGTACGAGGCGCTGCGGGGCGGTCTGGACTTCACCAAAGACGACGAAAACATCAACTCCCAGCCCTTCCAGCGCTGGCGGGATCGCTACCTCTTTGTGATGGAGGCCGTCCACAAGGCCCAAGCGGAAACTGGCGAGATCAAGGGGCACTACCTGAACGTGACGGCGCCCACCTGTGAGGAGATGTTCAAACGGGCGGAGTTTGCCAAGGAGATTGGTGCCCCCATCATCATGCACGACTACCTGACTGCTGGGTTTACCGCCAACACCAGCCTGGCTAAGTGGTGCCGCGACAACGGCATTCTGCTGCACATCCACCGCGCCATGCACGCGGTGATCGACCGGCAGAAAAACCACGGCATCCACTTCCGGGTGCTGGCCAAGTGCTTGCGCATGTCCGGCGGCGACCACCTGCATGCCGGTACGGTGGTGGGCAAGTTGGAAGGCGACCGCGCCGTGACGCTTGGCTTTGTGGATCAGATGCGGGAGAACTATGTGGAGGCGGATCGCTCTCGGGGTAACTTCTTCACCCAAGATTGGGCTTCGATGCCTGGGGTGATGCCGGTGGCCTCCGGTGGCATTCACGTCTGGCACATGCCGGCACTGGTGGAGATCTTCGGTGACGATGCCGTGCTGCAGTTTGGCGGCGGAACCCTGGGACACCCCTGGGGGAACGCTCCAGGCGCGACCGCCAACCGGGTGGCTTTGGAAGCTTGTATCCAAGCTCGTAACGAAGGTCGGGATCTGGCCCGCGAGGGCAACGACATCATCCGCGAAGCGGCCAAGTGGTCGCCGGAGCTGGCGGCTGCCTGCGAGCTGTGGAAGGAGATCAAGTTCGAGTTCAAGCCCGTCGATACCCTCTAGAGATTGGCTGGGGCAAGGGATCCCCACAGTTCTCTTGCCCCGCTGCTTTGGCCACCCCCTGGATTGGCAATGGATCTAAAACAGATCGCCAAAGATACGGCCAAGACCTTGATCAGCTACCTGACCTATCAGGCGATGCGCACGGTGCTGGCCCAACTGAGCGAGACGGATCCTCCCAGGGCTCTTTGGCTGCAGCAGTTCTCTGCCCGGCAAAACCTCCAGGATGGGGAAGCCTACCTGCGGGCTTTGCTGGCAGAGCGCCCTGACTTGGCCTACCGCATCATGACCGTTCGCGAGCACGTTGCAGCGGAGGTGGTGGATTACCTGCCGGAGATGGCCAAAGCCGGCATCCAGCAGGCCAATATGGAGCACCGCCGCAATCACTTAGAACGGCTCACCTCAGCAGCGGGATCTCCGCCGGTCACCCACCCGGAAGCGGGATCCCCTCCCCAAAACCTTAGACCCGAAACGGAGTGACAGCCATCATGCAAACCTTACCGAAAGAGCGCCGCTACGAAACCCTTTCCTACTTGCCGCCGCTGACGGATCTGCAGATCATCAAGCAGGTGCAATACATCCTGGATCAAGGCTACATCCCTGCCGTTGAGTTCAACGAATCCTCTGAACCGACGGTTCGCTACTGGACATTGTGGAAGCTGCCTTTGTTCGGCGCCACTTCTCCCCAGGAGGTGCTGAGCGAGGTGCAGGCTTGCCGCAGCGCCTACCCCAATTGCTTCATCCGTGTGGTGGGGTTCGACAACATCAAGCAGTGCCAGGTGCTCAGCTTCTTGGTTTACAAGCCCAGCGGCCTACGCTAAGAGAGGTTCGGGGCAATTGGTCTCATTCCTAGCCAATCAGCGCGGAGGGAGAGCTTCTCCCTCTTTTTTATTTCTTGCTTCGCACAGCCATTCCCAATGGCAACGGCGCCATTCTCAATCTCAAAAAACAGTCATTTCAAACAGCAACGCAACGGTTCCTTGCCTCGTTATTGCTACACAACGCTGTCGCGAAGGCGCCGCTCTAACTCCCCTCTCCCTCAGGGAGAGGGGCTGGGGGTGAGGGCCATCCCTCAGGGAGAGAGGTTGGGGGTGAGGGGCCCCTTTTTAGGATCCGATCCCCAAAAGCGCTCCCAATCCCACGGCCAGGAGAGCTGCTAGGGCTGTTTGAATGCCGTTCACCACTTCGTTGCTCATCCAGGCCAGGCGGGGTTGCAACACCACCCCCATCCAGCTTTCTGCCAAGGTGGCCAGGATCCCGGCCAGACAGCAAATGCCCAGCCAAAACGGGTCTCCTCTTACCCACTCCCCACCGATCCCCCAAGCCAAGGTGGCCATCCCTACCGCTGCCGCCACCCCTGCCAGGGATCCCTCGAGGCTCACGGCTCCTTCTGTGCCCGCCGGCACGGATTGGAAGGTGGTGATCAAAAAGGTCTGGCGTCCGTAGGCTTTCCCCACCTCGCTGCTGACGGTATCGGCCAATTTCGCTGCAAAGCTGGCACCGTACCCCAACCACCACAGCGGATGCGGCAAGAAAGTGTAGCCCACCGCGCATACTGCCCCGGTCAAAGCGGATCCCCAGACATTTTCCGGCCCTCGCGCCCCCTCTCGCTTTTCGGCGATCCCCTGCGCCTGCTTGCGCCGGATCCCCAGCCGGGTGACGGCGGTGCCGATTAAAAAATAGGCCGCCACCACCGCATAGCCCCGCCACCCCAGCCCCCCCCACACCAACAGACCCAGTAGGCCTGCGTGGAGGACTCCCGCCCGCGTCAGCGCCTTCTGGGGGCTCAGCAGGGCCAGCGCCACCAAGGCTAGATTGAGCCAGAGCGCCACTCCCCACTGACTCAGCAGCCACGCTTGCCACATAAACACCCAAAAAGCAGTGAAACCGCCGCCAAGGGTCAACTGCAGAAACGGAGAGGGAGGGATTCGAACCCTCGACGGAGCTTTTGGGCCCCGTAACTTCTTAGCAGGAAGCCGCTTTCGACCACTCAGCCACCTCTCCAAAGCGGCAGAGACACCCTCCGTTGGGATCCAGCCGCCAGCTCACCTATTGTAGAAGATGGGATCCCGCCCGGCAACTGGGCCTGCAAGAACTCCGTCCCGCTGTCGCGAATGGTCGGGATCCCTCCTGGAGGTAACCCCTGGGCTTGGGCGGCCCTAGCTCACCACCTGCACGTAGATATCGAAGCTGCCGCTGTTGTCGCCGTAGCTGCCCTTGGCATCGTTGACGTTGAAGGCAATATCCAAGTTGGGATCCAGATCTACCTCTTGGGGCTGCTCCGGCGAGGATTCCCAAACCTGATGGGCCACCAGTTGGGCGTTGGGCTGGAACACCACAAGCCCGTAGCGGCAAAGACCGGGGTAGCGCCACTCCGGCGGGGTCGGGATCCCTTTGCCAAGGGGCGAGCGGATGCTGGTGGAGAAAGAAAAGCCGTAGCGCCAGGCCACATTTTTCACGAAAAAGCGGATGCGGCTGGCCCGCAGCGGACGCCCCTGCCAGTGCAGGATATTGCCGGCCTCTTGATTGACCCGCAGGTCAGAGAAAGCCATCCAGCCCTGCAAGTTCTCCTCTTGGGGCTGGGTGCCTTCGATCACTTGAGCTTGGCTCCAGTCTAAGTCGCTGCCATCGCAGGCGATCTGGCGTGGAATTTGGGTCAAATCCAGTTGTGGCAGCCCTAGAGTACCAGACGCAGATTGGGTAGACATCTATCTCTCCTTTTTTTCAAAATGACTCCCGAAGTGAGGATCTGTAGAGAGCTTACAGGGATCCCAAAAATGAAGTCGGGGAAAGGTTTTAAAGACAAACCTATTCCTCTCCCTGCTGCTTGGTGGAGAATCTCAGATGAACTATGACATCGGGGTTGAAAACCTCAGGCTCTTGCTCGATCGGGCAAGAGATTGAGGGTTCAAGCTCCTTACGTCAATAGGTCAACTTTACTTGATGGATGGCGGCTATTCCCAGAGAAATAGGCCTTTGCAATACTTTTTTAGGGAACCTTAGGAATCTGTTAATTCCCCACGACTTGACTGCCGACCAAAGCCAGAACCCAGATCCTTACTCAGCGCAGATCTGCTGGGAACTCGTATTCCAAAACACATTAATTTGTGCAATGCCCCTGTTAAGCACTCTTGCGCTCATCTGGTCTCTGGAGCAGCTCTCCGAACCCGGAGCGTTCTGACAGCCGTTTTTGATAGGATCACCATTACCAGTCTCGCGGGGTGCCCGGCGCCCACGGCATGCACGACACTTCTGCTCCCACCGATTTCGAAATTATCTCTCTGTCCGATCCTCAACAGGCCATGTCTTTGGCGGGCATTCAGGAGGCCAACTTGAGGTGGATCAGTCGCTTCAGTGGGGCTTCTGTAACGCTGCGCGGGCAAGACCTGTACCTGAAAGGCACCCCTCAGCAGCGGCAGCAGGTGCGGCAGTGGCTAGAATTGCTGAAGCCGCTTTGGCAAACTGGACACCCTGTCACGGTGATCGATGCAGAGCAAGCTTTTCGCGCCCTCTCCGGCCAGGAGGCTGCGGCCTATCAGCAAGCGCAAGCAGGTGTGTTGGCCCGCACCCGCAAGGGAGAGCTGATCCGGCCCAAAACGCTCCGCCAGCAGGAGTATGTGCGAGCCATTCGCGCCCACGACCTCTGCTTCGGCATCGGGCCGGCAGGCACCGGCAAAACTTATCTGGCCGCTGTTGTAGCCATTGCTGCCCTGCAAAACCGGGAATATGAGCGTTTGATCCTCACTCGCCCTGCCGTGGAGGCGGGGGAGAAGTTGGGTTTTTTGCCGGGGGATCTGGTGGAAAAGGTGGATCCCTATCTGCGGCCCCTCTACGATGCCCTGTTCGAGTTTATCGACCCGGCCAAGCTGCCCCAGTTGATGGAACAAGGGGTCATCGAGGTGGCGCCCCTGGCTTACATGCGGGGGCGCACTCTCAGCAATGCTTTCATCATTTTGGACGAAGCCCAGAACACCACCCCGGAGCAGATGAAGATGGCCCTCACGCGGCTGGGCTTCCGGTCGCGCATGGTGGTTACCGGGGATCTCACCCAAACGGATCTGGGCAAGCATCGCCTGTCGGGCTTGGCCGCTGCGGAGCGCATCCTGACGGGGGTGGAGGGGGTTGCTTTTTGCTACTTTGACCAGCGGGATGTGGTGCGTCACCCATTGGTGCAGCGGATTGTGGATGCCTACGACCGCTATGAGAGCCAGCAGTGATACTGGTGATACCTACTCATGATGAGTTGCGGAACGGTGCTCTTTTTCGATGCGGTGGGCACCCTGTTTCGGGTGCGGGGCGGCGTTGGCCAAGCTTACAGCCAGGTGGCAGCAGAATATGGGGTGAGGGTGGATCCCCCAGCGTTGGATTGCGCCTTTGCCCAAGCTTTTGCCCAGGCTCCAACTCCGGCCTGCCCAGGCTTGACGGGATCCGTCTTGCAGGAATGGGAGCGGGCCTGGTGGCGGCAGGTGGTGCGCCAGACCTTCGCCCAAGTGGGATCCCTGGCTGCTTTCGGGGAAGGGCAGTTTGAGGTGTTTTTTGCCCACCTGTTCGAGTACTTTGCCGGGGCGGGGCCCTGGGAGCTCTATCCCGAGACGCTGCCGGTTCTACAGGTTCTGCAACAGGAAGGGATCCGGCTGGGGGTGATCTCCAATTTCGACAGCCGCCTGCCCGGGGTGCTACAGCAGTTGCAGTTGGGTTCCTACTTTTCCAGCCTCACCCTTTCCACCCAGGTGGGCTATGCCAAGCCCGATCCCCGCATCTTCCAAGCTGCCCTGGCGGCCCAAGGGATCCCTCCCGCAGCCGCTTGCCACATCGGCGATAGCCACCGCGAAGACTATCAAGGGGCCAAAGCAGCGGGCTTGAAAGCCCTTTGGCTGGATCGAGAAGGAAAAGATCGCTCCTGCCAAGGACGGATAGCCGATCTGTGGGGAGCCCTTTCCATTCTCAACGGCTCGCAGCAGAATTGAGCAGCAGGGGGGCGAAAACCCCATCTGGCTTGAGCAAATAACGCCGCAGGTTCATCTGCCGCTCCAGAAGACAAGCGTGGCCGCTCAAGGGCGAGATCTCCACCTGCGCCCGGGGCAGCCGCTCCGCCAGCCGGCCCACCTCCTGCACCGACGGCAACAGGCGATCCCGCCCCCCCGCCACCAGCAACGTCGGCAGGGTCATCGACTCCAGGGGCAGCTCCTCCACGACAAACGATCCCAGCAAGGCCAAGCGCTGGGCAGCCACCTCTGGCGGGACGCTGTGCACGGCCTGGCGCAATCGCTCCCGATCCGGCGGCTCGATTTGGTTGAGCTCGGCCAAAAACCCCAGCCCCCGCTCCGACAATTGGTGATAGAGCCCTGGCGGCAAAAAGGGCAGCAGCCAATGCCCCGCCCACCACCAGGGCCGACGTCGCAGCGACGAGGCCGGATTGACCAAAACAAGGCCGCGGCACCGTTCCGGCCAGCGGGCAACCACCAACAAGGCTAGGCAGGCCCCAAAAGATTCTCCACACAAGTAGGCTCCTGTTTCCAACTGGGATCCCACCCAGTCGGCCAGGGTCTCCCAGCTATTTCCCGCCTCTGGGTGGTTCAAGCTCAGGGGGCGAATGCAAAACTCCCGCTCCAAAGCCCGCGCCTGCCGGTAAAACAACCCGCCTGTGCCATCCATACCGGGCAGGTACAGCAACAGAGGCCGCTCCTGACCAACTGCCTCCTTTGCCGGGCAGATCAAGCTAGAGGTTATCAGCTCGCCACTCAACTTTCTCATTTCCCTGCCAATCCCAATTGCACCTGTTCTCGGGCCGCTGCGGTTAGCTCTTGAATCACCTGCATTCGTTCGCGTCGGGATCGGTGGCGCTGCTTCCCAGTGACCCAGAGGGGGGATCCTACTCTGAGCACCACCCGCCGATACAACACCACCGGATGTCCCCCTTCCTGTTGAAAGCGGGGCTCGCTGGGGTCAAACCAGCGAAAGAAAGCCATGGGAATATCCACCCCCCGCCATTCTTCCTGGGCCCACACGGCCACCGGCAGAATCGGCAAGGGATCCACCGTTGCCGCCAAGGCCAGATGGGCAAAGCCCGGCTGAAACTGCCCCAACTCCTGAGGCGAGGTCGCACGGGTGATCTGCTCCGCGCCTTCCGGAAAGATCCCCACCCCCACGCCTGCCGCCAAGGTGGCCTGCGCCTGGCGAAAAAAATGGATTTGCTGCCGGGATCCCTGCTTGAGGGGAAGGCAACCCAGTGCCAGGGCCACCTCCCGCAGCAGCGGCACCTGAGACAGGTAGTAATGACAGGCAAAGCGAATTGGCCGATCCAACCCCGCGATCAGCACCGGCGCATCCAGGAAGCTGCGGTGATTGCTCACCACCACCAGCGGGCCGGCGGGAATGCGCTCCCCCCCCTCCACCCACACTTCCGTCTGGAAAAGGCTGAGCAACGACTGAGCCAGCATCTTGGAGTCTGGCGGCCAAGCCAGAACAGACAGGGCTGGGGGCAACGGTTGCCAGAATGCTGCAAAGGATCCCATCAATAGTCCACCCCGCGTCGCAGATCGGCTCCCTGCTCGGCATAGTGCTTGTGGCTCACCATTTCCGAATGGACAGAGGCCAGCTCGAAATAGGGCAAGGGGGCATGGCAGCGGCCCGTAATGATGATCTCCGTATCGCGCGGCTTGCGCAACAAAGCCTGCACGATCGGCTCCACATCCAGCAGCTCCAGATCCACCGTCGGGTTCAGCTCATCCAAGATGATGGTTTTGTACAGGCCGGAAGCAATAGCTGCCCGTGCCAACTCCCAGCCCCGCTCCGCTTCTACATAGTCGATTTCTTGCTGTTTACCTCGCCAGACAATCGCATCCCGACCGCAACGCTGGTGATCCACCAGGTCGGGGTAGCTTTCTCGCAAGGCCCGAATGGCCGCATCTTCCGTGTAGCCCGTTCCCCCCTTCAGCCACTGCATGATCAGCACGCGGTGGGAGAGATCCTTGCTGATGCCGCGTCCGATGGCCTGTAGAGCCCGACCCAGAGCGCTGGTGGATTTTCCCTTGCCGTTGCCGGTGTAGATCTCAATGCCGCTGGGCTGGCCGTTTTGGGGATCCGCCCCCCGGCGCAGGCTGCGCATTTCCGAGTGCAAGTCTGCCAGGTCGATAATTTCCTTGGGCGCCCCCCGCCCGGTGATGATCACCTCCATCTCCTCCGGCTTTTGCTTGAGGGTGTTGACGACCTCATCCACCGGCAGCAGGCCCAGATCCAGCACCGGGTTGAGCTCATCCAGCACCACCACCGAGTAAAATCCTGACGCCAAAGCTCCCTTGGCCACATCCCAGCCGCGGCGGGCCTCCTGACGGTCGAACTTGGTGATCTCGTCCGGGCCGAAGAACTCCCCGCGTCCGGTGCGCAATTGATCGATGAGATGGGGGAAGCCCCGCTGCAGAGCAGCAATGGCCGCATCCTCGGCGTAGGTGCGGCCCGGCCCCTTGAGAAACCGCACCAACAACACCCGGCTGGGGGCCGCCTTTTCGATCCCCAAACCAATGGAGCGCAGCACAACCCCCAGCGCCGCCTGGGACTTGCCTTTGCCCTCACCGTCGTAGACGTGGATCTGGCCCCGTCGGCGGTCGAACTGCTGGGCGGTTACAATGCCGATTTCTGCCATGCCCCTCCGCATCGTGCCGTTGTCCAGAACTCTTGCCCTGCTACCCCCATCTTAGAGTCTAGCCACAGGTTTTTAGGAAAGCTGGCCAGGGGCCAGAAAAAGCCCTCAAGAGCCGAGAAAGGCCAGGATAAGATGAGCAATGGTTGTCCAGTCAATGCCTGTCTAGCGAGGGATCCCCCTTGTATCCGACTGCATTTTCTTCTCGCCCCTTATTTTCTGCCGTCGATAGCCCCATTGAGCTGGTGGGTGGAACACCGCTTATCCGCCTGCGGCGAGTGGCTGCCGATTTGCCGGAATCGGTGCGGGTTTACGGCAAGGCAGAGTGGTACAACCCCGGTGGCTCCGTCAAAGATCGCCCTGCCCTGAACATGATTCGCGCCGGCGAACGCCAGGGCAAGCTCACCCCCGGCAAGATCATCCTGGATGCCACCAGCGGCAACACCGGCATCGCCTACGCCTGGATCGGGGCGGCCTTAGGCTACAAAGTCAAGCTGGCCCTGCCGGCCAACGCCAGCCCGGAGCGCAAGAAGATCCTCGCGGCTTACGGCGTGGATCTGGTCTTGACGGATCCCGCCCTGGGATCCGATGGGGCCATCGAGAAAGCCCGCGCCCTCTACGCCGAAAACCCCGAGCTCTATTTCTACCCCGACCAATACAGCAACCCCGCCAACTGGCAGGCCCACTACGAGACCACAGGAGTAGAAATCTGGGAGCAAACCCAGGGGCAGGTCACCCATTTTGTAACCGGGCTGGGTACCAGCGGCACCTGTATGGGGGTAGGGCGGCGCCTGCGGGAGTGCCGCTCCGATATCCAAATCATTGCCATGCAGCCGGACTCTCCCTTTCATGGCTTAGAAGGCCTCAAGCACATGGCCACCGCCCTCAAGCCCGAGATCTACGATCCCACCCTGCCCGACCAGCACATCGAGATCTCCACAGAAGCAGCCCAGAAAATGGTCAAGCGCCTGGCCCTAGAAGAAGGCTTGCTGGTGGGCATCTCTGCCGGGGCCAATGTGGTGGCAGCCCTACAGGTGGCCCGTCAACTTTCCTCCGGAGTGGTGGTGACCATCTTTTGCGACGGGGCTGACAAGTATCTCTCGGAGCGGTTTTGGACGGAGGATTGACCTTACCGCGGCAGGATGCAAAAGGGCCAATGCCCTTAACAACTGCACACCTCTGCCGCTATGATGGTTAGGCTTAGAAGCGGATGTGGCGGAATTGGTATACGCGCACGTTTGAGGGGCGTGTGGCTTTGCCTTGCGAGTTCGAGTCTCGCCATCCGCACTGGATCCGACCCCTCTCCCGGGGCAGGAGAGGGGAAGTGGGCAGTGGCGAGCCAGCCGAGAATTGATCTCGGCCTTTTGCGCTATTCCCGAACGGCGCCCTGCAGGCGTGCGCCCCAGGTGCGGGCAAAGCGCAGGTCAGCCCCAGCCAGATTGGCCTCGCGCAGATCGGCCCCCCGCAAGTCGGCGCCGTACAGGAATGCAGAAGAGAGGTCGGCCCCTCGCAGGTTGGCGCCCCGCAAATCTGCCCCCTCCAGGTAGGCGCCACTCAGGTTGGCTCCGCGCAATTGCGCCCGCCGCAAATTGGCCCCCACCAGGTAAGACTGGCTGAGATCGGCGCCCGTCAAGAGGGTGCGCTCCAGATTGGCCTCGATCAGGTCGGCACCCTGGAAGTTAGCCTCTGCCAGATCCAGGTTGCTCAGCTCGAGGGATCCCAGGCGGCAGTTGGGACAGGTTCGGGAAGCCATGAGATAGCGCAGGAAGCAGGCGTTGGGGGTTGTGGCGGCGGCAGTGGAGGCCACGGCTGCCGTGGTCAGCAGCGCTAAAACGGCGGCAGCTTTAAGATGTAAGTTCATGGTGACCAAGCCTCATCAAGGGTTGACGGCGACAATCCGCCAGAGCGGGGTTGTCCTGGGTTGGTCACATGATAGTGGCATCCGTCGGCTTCGACCACTCCACAGGTCTGCCTCGGCTCCCGGATTGACAAATTCCCTCAAGCTCGATGACGTTGTGGCCTTATCGCCCTAGAGCTGGTGGGCTATCGCCGGGCGGGGGCGGATCTTGCAGCAGCGGCTGCAGCCCATGCCAAGACAGTTGCCCCAACCCTGCCAAAACCCCCAGTATTGCTGAGGAAGCCAGGACGCGATCCCAGCGGATTTTCGGCCTTCTCGGGCTGAAAGCCAGGGATCCGCTCCTGGCAACAGGAAGCGAGCGACGACGCAAAAAGTGTCCACAGCGGCGACAGCGACGATCGGAGTCGGGGTTTAGCCAATGGCAGGCTGGGCAGCGGAGCATGGCAAGGCCACAGATCCCATAACGATCCCATTTTGATGGGTGGGGAGGATATCGAAGATTCCTCCGGTTGGCTTGAGGGCAACCATTACTGCCTGCACTCCCCTGGATTGTGGACCAGGTTTGGGGCATCCTCAAGAGAGCACCTGGTGTGCCACGGCAGCCGGGATCCCTATCTGGGTGACAGGCTGTCGTAAGCATTGGATAGGAAGCCTTGATCAGCAACTCTGTGCCGGCCCTATGCAGATCTACCTAGAAAACATCTGTAAGCGCTATGGCCGCCGTGAGGTGGTGAGCGACGTCAGCTTGCACATTCAGCAGGGAGAGATTGTTGGGCTGCTGGGGCCCAATGGGGCAGGGAAAACCACCACCTTCTACATCATGACCGGCCTGATCCAGCCCAACCGAGGCCATGTCTGGCTGGATGACCAAGATATTACTCACCTACCGATGCACCGCCGGGCCCAGTTGGGGATCGGCTATCTGGCCCAGGAGCCGAGCATCTTTCGTCGCCTCAGCATCCAAGACAACTTGCTTCTGATCATGGAGCAGACACGGGTGCCTCGCCGCCTTTGGCAACAACGCCTCAACCAACTGCTGGAGGAGTTCCGCATTGCCCATGTGGCCCACAGCCTGGGCCTGCAGGTCTCGGGGGGAGAGCGGCGCCGCGCCGAGATCGCCCGCGCCTTGGCTGCCGGGATCCACGGGCCGAAATTTCTGCTGCTGGATGAGCCGTTTGCGGGGGTGGATCCCATTGCGGTGGCGGATATCCAGGAGGTGGTGGCCAAGCTGAAGCATCGCGGCATCGGCGTGTTGATTACCGACCACAACGTGCGGGAGACGCTGGAGATCACCGACCGGGCCTACATTCTCAACGATGGAGCCATTTTGGCCAAGGGCACGGCAGCAGAGCTGGCGGCGGATCCCTTGGTGCGCAAGTATTACCTGGGGGAGAAGTTCCGCCTCTAACGAGCTTCCTCTACTGCCAGGAATACAAAGCCCGCAGGCGTTGGCTTTTCTTGTGCTGGTGGGCTTGCATGCGGGCCAGCAGCTCGTCAAGAAGGGCGACCGCCTCCAGCAGATAGGGGCCTTTGTTGAGCATCACGCATTCGGCGCGGGCGGACATCACCGCATCGGAAAGCTCGGGCCGCGAGGGCAGGCCCTCTTTGGTGAGCTGATCCAGCACCTGCGTAGCCCACACCACCGGCACATGGGCGGCCTCGCAAATCCACAGCAGTTCTTCTTGGATCTCGCCCAAGCGCAGCCAACCGATCTCCACGGCCAGATCTCCCCGGGCAATCATCACCCCCAGCGGCCTATCAGCAGCCGTCGCGATGAGAGCTGGCAGATTTTTCACCGCCTGTCGGGTTTCGATTTTGAGGATCAACCCCAAGTCGGGCCGGGCCTGCCGCCGCTCCAGCTCGGAAAACAGCAACTGCAAATCCGCCGGCTGCTGGACAAAGGAATAACCCACCAAGTCGGCATGCTGCACCACAAAATCCAGGTCTTGGCAGTCTTTCTCGCTGAGGGGGCGGATCTGCAGCTGGCTATCGGGGAAATTGAGGCCTTTTTCGGCTCGCAACTTCTTGCCCTGGGGAGCAACTTTGTCCACCTCCAGCACCACGCCTGCCGGCTCGACCTTGACCACGCGGGCACCGATTTTGCCGTCGTCAATCCAGACGGTTGCTCCCACCTCGAGGTGCGCCAAGATCTCCGGCAGGGTACAGGTTACCTGGCAGGGAATCTCCGAGTTGGCCTCAGAGACATTGGCGACGAGCAGAATGCGATCCCCACGGTACACCTTGGCTTTGCCGGGAGGCGTAACCACCGGGCCGGTGCGGATCTTGGGGCCGGCCAGGTCGAACAAAATCTTGCAGCGCCGCTGGGTCTGGGCTTCGGCCCGGCGCAAGTGGGCCAGCATGTTCTCCCACACCGAGGGATCGTCGTGGGCGCAGTTGATTCGCGCTACATCCATGCCCCGTTGCAACAACTCCAGCAGCAGCTCCGGCTGCTCGGCAGCTTCGCTGGGCAGGGTTACCATGATGCGGGCGCGGCGGTGGGGGGAGGGAGGGCCAAAGAGAGCCTCGGTGTGCTGCTCTAGGGCCGCATCCCCGGCGTAAAACGCTTCATAGCTGGGTCCTTCATGACTCAGCCCTTGAGCGGCGGCCAAAATGGCGATTACCGCATCGAGGCTTTCCAAAACCCGCGATTCACATCGCCCCAGCGACGACAGCCCCAGGGCGGCCAGCTCCAGTTGCAGGCTGCGCAGATCCTGTTGCCGCAAAGCCAGATACCGCGCCAGGTTGTGCATGGCGGGAGAGGGATCCCCAGAGCAGCCCCAAGCAGCCAAGTAGGTCTGGGATCCCTGTACAACTTGTTGCCGCAGTTCCAGGAGTTTTTCCAGCAAACCTTTGAGATCGGGGGAAGAGGAAGCCATGCTCGCAACTTTCTGAAAGCAGCCTGTCAAGCCCAATTCTAGGTTGAGACTCACTTTTGCTCGACAGCAGTTGTTTGATTGAGGCCATGAACCTTTCATTCGCCGACGTTCCGGTCTAGAGTCGTTAACAGCCTCCGGCTGCTCTGGCTGGATCAGCCTACTGCTTGTTCTGGATCTGGTTTCGTGAAACTTTATTCACCCCCCACCCATTCAGTCGGTCAGCTCTCGAGCACGTTCTCCCTGGCTTGTGCGGTGGGCCTGATGGATCGCTATGTCCTCTCGGAGATGCTGCTGCCTTTTCTCTTTGGGGTGGGAGCTTTCACAACCTTGGTGATGGCGGTGGGATCCCTGTTCGAGCTGGTGCGCCTGGTGGTGGAGGCGGGGTTATCGATTTCGGCAGCCTTGCAGGTGTTCGCGCTGCGGGCACCGGGGATCATCGTCTTGACGTTCCCGATGTCGATGCTGCTGGCGACGTTGCTGGCCTATGGGCGCCTGTCTGCCGATAACGAGATCACAGCCCTGCGCGGTTGCGGCGTGAGCCTTTACCGTCTGGTGGTGCCGGCCCTCATCCTCAGCCTGTTGGTGACGACGTTGACGTTTCTGTTCAACGAGCTGGTGGTGCCGGTGAGCAACCGCCAGGCGGCCCTGACTTTAAACCGTGCTTTGAACCGGGATCCGGACTTCCGGCGAGAGAATATCCTCTACCAAGAGTTTGGCGAGATCCTTGCGCCGGAGCCGGACGGCAGTTTTTCCCGCCGGCAAGGGCTAACCCGTCAGTTCTATGCCCGCAGCTTCGATGGCCAGCAGATGCGCGGCGTAATCGTCCTCGATTTTTCCAACGAGGCTCTCAGCCAAATTCTCCTGGCGCAACGGGGGCGCTGGGATCCCCAGGAGAACCTCTGGGTGTTTGAAGAGGGCACCACCTACCTCGTTTCGCCTGACGGCACCTACAGCAACATCGCCACCTTTGCTCGGCAGGAGCTGCGTCTGTCGCGGGCGCCGCTGGATTTGGCACAGGAGGTTCGCAGCCCCGAGGAGATGAACATTCAAGAGCTGCGCCGCTACATTGAGGTCATCGCTAGCTCGGGGGATCTGCAGCGGGTGCGTCGCCTCCAGGTCAGCCTCCACCAAAAGTATGCCATTCCCTTTGCCTGCCTGGCCTTCACCCTCATTGGGTCGCCCTTGGGGTTGCGCCCGCAGCGCACCAGTTCCTCGTTGGGGTTGGGCATCAGTGTGCTGATTATCTTTGCCTTCTATGTGCTGTTGTTCATCACCCAAGCTCTGGGACAAATTGGAACGCTGGGACCGGCGGTGGCGGCTTGGTTGCCCAACTTAATCTGTATGGCCGTAGGGCTGGGGTTGCTCTACCGAGCCAATCAATAGCTGCCGGGCAGGGTTTTCCAGATGGGTAGAGGTAGGATCAGCTAGAAACCGCAGGAGCCCCGCCGTAGGGTCAGGGTCGGGAGAAATGCGGACGACGGATAATTGTGACATGGCCCAAGTCCTGACTATCTCCTGCAAGCTCAAGGTATCTGCTTCGCAAGCCGTGAAGCTAGAGGCAACCTTGTCGGCTTTTGCACAAGCACTCCTCGCGCCAGCGGGCCGTAGGCCTTACTGGGTCAACCAAAACACACCAGAGAAGGTGGTCAACCCAGTCAAGCTTCAATCGCTCTGCTACCGCGCAATTCGTACCCGCTTTGGGCTCTCCAGCAACCTGGCACAACAGGTGTGCAGAAGGTTGGCCGCTGCCCGCAAGGTTGCCCAGCAAAAGAATCGTCCGGTCAAAGCCTTCAAGGGCGGCTTTGTTACCTACGATGCCCGCATCTTCTCTTTCCGTGAGAAGGACTGGACGGTGTCGCTGACCACCGTCGAGGGACGCGAACGCTTTGAGCTGAATGTAGGTCACTACCAGCGCGGCATGCTGGCCGGTTCTCATCCCAAAGCGGCCACGCTCATCAAGCGCAAAGATGGTTCCTACTTCATCCAGATTGGCGTGGAGCAGGACCCACCGGAGCCACGAGACACCACCGAGGCGATTGGTGTGGATTTGGGTAGGAGAGATATTGCCCATACCTCTGAGGGAGACCACTGGAATGGACAGCAGCTGAACCAGGTCAGAGACCACTACTCCCGGTTGAGAGCGGCTCTGCAACGCAAGGCCAGCAAGGGCACACGCAGCACTCGGCGGAGATGTCGGGAGCTGTTGCAACGGCTGTCTGGTCGGGAGAGACGCTTTCAAGCTTGGGTGAACCATCGCATCTCCAAGTCCATTGTTGCTAGGGCACTGGCCACCCACCGTTTTATTGCCTTGGAAGACCTGACCGGGATCCGGGAGCGTACCAACCAACAGCCACGCAGCAAGACGGAGCGGCGGCGGGCGAACAGTGAGGCCTACGGCCCGCTAGCGCGAGGGGCGTTCTACCAGTTGCGGCAGTTTGTGCACTACAAGGCCGCCAGAGCAGGGGTGAAGGTTGTGGTGGTGCCGCCTGCCTACAGCTCGCAGACCTGCCACCGGTGTTTGTGGCTTGGGCAACGGGAAGGGAAGCATTTTCGTTGTGTGAACCCGGCCTGTGGTTGGGAAGGGGATGCAGATTTGAACGGTGCCAACATTGCCCTTTTGGGGGTCGCTGTAAACCGGCCCAGAGGCCCGTGGTTGGCTTGCCAACTGCAGGGCTACGGAAAGCCCGCTCCGTACCGCTGAGCGGTCGGAGTCGGGTAGTTTACAGCTACCTGTGCAGTCTGGAGAGCTCTATGGAAGTCCAAACTTGGCTGAATTGGCTGTTCGGAGGATTGGCCCTGCTGATCTGGGTGGGAGGCATGCTGATGATGTTCACCACGGTGTTCACCACCAAAGGCACCCAAGATCCTCAGTCGGCGTCCAAAAAGGGAGGCGTTTAGCCCAAGCGGGATCCCTGGTAGCCGGCCCCATGCCTTCAGAAGACTGCCAGGCGCGATCGGCTGTCGGTGAGGGAGCTAGTCCAGCTCCCGTTGGCGTAGCCGCTGCAGAGCCGAGCGAGGTTTCTCCTTCTCCGGCAATTGTGTCTCCGTTGCGGTGGGCAGGGTGGCTGTTTCTGTTTTCTGGGGTTCGGGCAAGAGCTGGGCCGCTTCCGACTCAACGGCTGGAGGGCGAGCCGGGGGCTGGCCGGGCAAGGGAACAGACTCCAGGGGGGCCAGTAGAGATTGAAGATGGCGGTGGGTTTCGGGATTGTTGCTGGCGGCCTGGGCCAGGAGGGTGAGCTGCTCTTTGGCTGCGACCAGGTTCCCCAGTTTGAGATCCACCAAAGCCAGTTGATAGCGGGCTTTAAAACTACTGGGATCCACCTCCACCGAGCGTTGAAAAGCGGCGCGCGCTTCCGCCAGCTTGCCCTGACGGGCATAGATCAAGCCGAGGTTAAACGGCACGTCTGGATCCCGTTCGCTGGGGAGCACCAAGGTTTTTTCTTCCAGTTCAATCGCGCTCCGGTAGGCGTTGACGGCCAAGGTATGAAAGCCCATCTGCAGATAGCGGGCTCCGTCTTCCTTCAGTTGGGCGACCGTCGGCTCCCCTGTCAGCAGGGTCATGGGCGGTTGCGCATGGGCAGGCATTGCCATCGCCCAACTCAGCAGGCATCCCACCGCTCTTAGGCTCAGGGGGATAGCCGGATGACCGGGCTGCTGTTTATTCACCACCATGATCTGTTTCCTCCAACCACGTCAACACCACTTCGTTCCACCCCTCTGGGCCAGGGAGCTGAGCCAACTGCCATTGGGGCAGGGCCTCATTCCAGAGGCTATCCGCAATTGGGCTGGGAAGCACCACTTTTCGTTCTGCCCATCGCAAAAAGGCCACATCGGGCGGGGAACAGCCAATGCCCAAAGCCTGAACAGGGCCCAAATGCCGTTGGTAGCAATCCAGCAGCCGCCGTACCGCCTCTTCCCCCGGCGAGAAATGGGGCTCTGTAACCGGCTGCACCCATCCGGTCAGATACCATTGCGGTAGGCTGGAGAAATGAAGCTGACGTACCCGCAGCAGATGTTGGGTGAGGTTAGCTTCTTGCTGGGCAAAGGCTTCTCGCAGGGTTTCGGGATCCCCGGAATAGCTGAAAATCTCGCTGTACTCCCGCTGCTGCGCTCGCTCTGCCTCTTCCAAAGGGATCCCGGCGGCAGCCGCCAGCTCAGAGGCAGTCCAATCTCCAAACCCGATCAAATCCAAGCGGGAATCTTGACGCACCTGCTGCAGGATGCTGCGCAAGCGGGCATAGGGCAGTCCCAGAGCATACACATAGTAGGGAGGACGGTGTTGCCAGCGTTCGTCCAAAATGCCCGCCGGGAAATAATGCTCGGGAACGTAAACGGCGGATCCGTCCTCACAAATGAACGGATGCTCCAAGTGCAACTGCCGCCGCACATGTTCCAGTTGAGCGCGGGTGCGCAGGCTGTAGAGCACCAAGGGAATGGAGCGGCGCTCCAGAGCAGCCAAGGCTTGTCGGGCAGCACCATAACTGTTGGATTCCAGATCCAGCAAGCTGCCATCCAAACTGGTCAGGACAAGTCGCATAGGCGCAGGAGGGGAAAAGGCGCCGGCACCCTCAGAAGTCCAAGCAGGCCAATCGACCGGGATGCCCAAAGCGCCAACATTACCCATGATCCAACAGGTTGAGCAACCCAAACCGCCAAAATGACCCTCTAGGGTAGGTTCAAGGGCGGCGGGAAGCCCCGCACTGTAAGCGTGGCTAGTGTCCTGTGCCGAAGGCGCGATCCCCTGCATCCCCCAGCCCAGGCAGGATAAACCCTCGGTCGTTCAACCGCTCGTCGATCATGGCGCAGAAAATTTGCACCATGGGGTAGTGGGATCCCAGCCGCTGTAACCCCGGAGGCGCTGCCAAGACGCTGACAATCCTGACCAAGCTGAGATCGGATCCCCGTTTTTTCAGCTCATCCAAAACCCAGAGCAGCGTGCCCCCGGTGGCCAACATCGGCTCGGGAATGAGGATGCGCATCTGGGCGGGGATCCGCTCGGGAAGGCGATTGAGGTAGCAACTGGCTTGCAGCGTTTCCTCGTCCCGTACCATGCCGACGTGAAAAATCCGTGCCTGCGGCAAAAGGGCCTGACAACCTTCCAGCATCGCCAAGCCGGCCCGCAACACCGGCACAATGCCCAGCAGGGTATCCGGCGCGATGACCTCTGCGACAACGGGTTCCAAGGGCGTTTGCACCTGCACAGTCTGGGTGGGGATCCACTCCCGCATCGCCTCATAGGTCAGCCAACGGCCCAGCTCCGACATGGCCGTGCGAAACAGGGGCATGGGCGTCTCCACATCCCGAGCCACAGTTAGCCAGTGCTTGATGAGCGGGTGAGGAGGTACGTAAACACGAAGCTGCTGACTTGCCACCAGAGGACGCCTCAATCTGGGCGGTAGCATAGCGGGTTACCTCGGCAGAAAGCAAGCACTCCAATGGATGGAACCGCATGCCACTGGATCTCGTCTGCAAATGCCGGTAGCCGGAGATACTGATCTGCCCAAGCGTTTTGGGTTTGCTAGGGTGTCGCTGTTCACATGCGTCTTTGGCCACCTTAGTATCCTGTAAAAAGCAGGTTAGGGAGAATGACTCATGGTTTCGTCTCGGCCCTCTGAATCGACCACCAAGGCTCTGAGCCGCCGTCAACTTCTCAAGGTAGGGGCCGCAGCCCTTGGGGGCGGCCTGTTGGCGGCGGGGGGTGCCCAAGCTCGGCGCAAGCCCTCTCCCACCCTGATCGTGGCTCAGGGATCCGGCCTGGAGCGCGTTTCCTACGCCACCAACTGGTATGCCCAGGCGGAACACGGCGGCTTTTATCAGGCGGTGGCGACCGGCATCTACCGCGAGCATGGCCTGGATGTCACCATCAAGATGGGTGGCCCCGGCATCAACATCACCCAGGTTTTGGCCGGTGGAGCTGCCGAATTTGCCATGGGGGGAAGCGTAGGGGTGATCAGTGCCGTGCGAGAAGGGATCCCCCTGGTGTGTGTGGCAGCCATTTTCCAAAAAGACCCGCAGATCCTCATGGCCCACCCCGGCACCCAGCGCTTTGAGGAGCTCAAGGGCCGCCCTATTTTTGTCTCGAAAGGGGGACTTGTCACCTACTGGCCCTACTTGAAGGCGCGTTTTGGCTTCACCGACGATCAGGTTCGCCCCTACAACTTCAACCCCGGCCCCTTTTTGGCGGATCCCAGCTCAGCTCAGCAGGGCTACCTGACTTCCGAGCCTTTTGCCATCCAGCAGGAAGGGGGATTCGAGCCGGTGGTCTTCCTCCTGGCGGATTTGGGCTACAAACCCTACGCCACCACCATCGAAACCCGTCGGCAACTGGTGGAGACCCGGCCCGACTTGGTGGAGCGATTTGTGGATGCCTCGATCAAGGGCTGGTACAGCTTCCTAGAGGATCCCCGTCCGGCGTATCGCTTGATCCAGCAGGACAACCCGGAAATGACCGATGCCCAATTGGCCTACAGCTTCGAGAAGTTGCAGGAGTACGGCATCATCTTGTCCGGCGATGCGCTGGAAAAAGGCATTGGCGCCATGACCGACCAACGCTGGCAAGACTTCTTCGACAGCATGACGGTGGCGGGCGTGTTTGAGCCAACCATCAACTACCGGGCTGCCTATACGCTGGACTTCGTCAATAAAGGCACTGCCTACTACACTGCCTGACCGGCAACACTACCCCGTCACCCAGCCACAGAAGCGGCTGATAGCCGGCCAACTGAGCTCCAACACATCGGTCAGGGCGTGGTCGCTCTCCACTGCCACCAGTTGGGCCCAGGGGCGACGGGCCACGTAGTCTCGGCTGGCTTGGATGGGAATGGTTTCGTCTTGGATCCCATGCACAATCAGGGTGGGCACCGGCCGTCGTAATGCCCCATCTGGGTAGCGTTGGGCATCGGTGATAAAACCGTATTCCAAAGGCAGCGGGCGCCCTTCTCCATAGTGAAACACCGTGAGTTGTCCGGTGCGTTGCCAGGTCTCCACCGCCTCGGCCCCCAGCCGCGGCAGCCAATGGCCCAAAAAGCCGAAAGCCGGCGCCAAGAGCACCAGGCGCTGCACACAAGGGTGCTGTTCGGCAACCCAGGCGGCCACCAAACCCCCCAAACTAGAGCCGATGAGGGTGACAGGAGGGTAGTTCATCTCGGCAAGCTGGTCGCCAACCTGCCGGATCTGGCGGGTCAAGGTGAGCTGGGCAAAATTGCCCTGGTTCAGATCGGGCACCTGAAGGGGGATCCCCACCTGCTGCAGCCGCTGCCGAAAAAAAGTTGCCTTGGCCGACTGGGGCCCAGAGCCAAATCCATGCAGGTAAATGGCCAACACGGAAAAAGATCCCTATGGCCCTGTGGCTGCCGACAGCCAACCTGCGCCCAACACCACGCTGATGGAGAGGAAAAGGGTAGCCACCGTCCAGGTGATGCGGTTGAGGTTTTGCTCGGCACTTTTGGAGCTGGAGAACAACTGGGCCTGCCCACCAATGCCCGCCAACCCATCGCCCTTGGGGCTGTGCAGCAGCACCAAGATCACCAGCAAGATGGCCGAGGCCGACCAGAGAAACTCAAAAAATGCTTCCATCGCAGAGGATCCCCGTAGGGCAAGTTGCCAAAGCCATTATCGCCTAAAGCCCCATCTTAGCGCACTCTGTCTCGGCACCGCTGCCATTGCCAAATCCAGTCGCCAGGCCCAGACGTCTCTGCTCTCTCCAGGAATGTTGACCATTATTTCACCGCCTGGGCAAGTGCGCGGATCCCGGCTTGCAGACGTTCCTCGATGTCGGCCTCTAGCTGGAGTGTTCCGGCAGCATCAAACTGAATTTGAGAACTTAAGATGTAAACCCCTCTCAAAATATGGGTGGCCCCCATCACCGACAACACAGGTTTCATCGCAAAGTCGATGGCCAGCAGATGGGCCAGGGTTCCCCCGGTGGCGATG
Source organism: Synechococcus sp. OH20 (assembly GCF_047502685.1). NCBI lineage: Bacteria > Bacillati > Cyanobacteriota > Cyanophyceae > Synechococcales > Synechococcaceae > Synechococcus > Synechococcus sp. OH20. Next base: position 41,566 of record NZ_JANSIQ010000006.1, read on the forward strand.
GGGAGAATCACTTTGCCGGTAAAGGCGTCTTGATCCAGCAAATCCAGCAGCGCCTTCAACACGCCTGGATAAGAGGCTTTGTAAACGGGAGCAGAGATGACGATCCCGGCAGCTTGGGCCACCTTTTGCTGGATCTCCCTGAGTTGAGGGCTATCGAACTTGGCCAGCGCCAGATCCTCTGGCGGCAAGTCCCGCACCGAAACCAACTGAGTGGTCAACCCCAAATCCGACAGGATCGCGGCAGCGTGATGCAAAATGGCTTCCGAGCGAGAAGGAGTGCTGGGACTACCGGAGAGCAAGAGGATGCTGGACATAGGTTGCAGACAGAATGCTGCCTCAGTTGTATCAGGGATCCCACGTGAAAGATGATGATAGACTAGGAAGGACAGGGCTTCAGGATGCCGGGCCCAGTCCTGTGCGGGCGTAGTTCAGTGGTAGAACGCTAGCTTCCCAAGCTGGATGTCGTGAGTTCGAGTCTCATCGCCCGCTTCTTGACACCAGACAAGCAAAACCCTCTTCCCCCGATCATTATTCGGTTCCAACCTACCCTGAGCCGATGTCGAGTTGGAGGGGGGCAAGGAGCCAGTAGAAGTTCTTGGGTCGGTGTCCGCTTAGGTAATCAAGCATGCAACTTTACGAGTCCGACTTCTATGCCTGGACGCAACAGCAAGCTGCACTGCTGAGAGCGGGGCAGTGGGAGCAACTGGATATCGCCAACTTGGTGGAGGAAATTGAGGCTTTGGGCAGGCAAGAACGCCGGGAATTGCTGAACCGGCTGGGGATCCTGGTAGGACATCTGCTGAAGTGGCAATTCCAGCCCCACCTGCGAGGCAAAGGTTGGCGGGCAACGATCACCGAACAACGCCGCCAGATCCAGCGGTTGCTCAGGGACAATCCCAGCCTCAAGCCCGATCTTTCGGCAGCCCTGCAAGAGGCTCATCAGGACGGGATCCTGGTGGTGGTGAGAGAAACGCCCCTGTCTGAGACAGATCTGCCGGCCCAGTGTCCCTACACATTAGAGCAGGTGATGGATCCCGACTTTTACCCTGGCAAGGAAGATCCCCCGTGATCTGCTCAGCCCGCCGAACCGGCAGCAGGGCCCCCGTGGGTCTCCACCGGGTTGTCCACCACTCGTCGCAGCACGCCGTTGACGAAAGCGGCGGCCTCCGGATCCCCGTATTTTTTGGCCAATTCTACGGCTTCGTTGATGGCGACCTTAACGGGGCTGCTGGCCAGGATCTCCATTTCCACCACCGCCAGGCGCAGGATATCGCGTTCGATCCGACCCACCCGCTGCAATTGCCAGCCCAGCAAAACCTTTTGCAAACGAGCATCAATCGCCTCTTTGTGAGCATGCAGAGCGGTTAACAGTTGCAAAGCATAGGCGCGCACTTCTGAAGATTGGGCAATGTGCAGTAGCTCTGGCATGGACAAGGCAACTCCCAGCCGGTTGACCGCCTGTTGGGACAACTGCACAACCTCATCCAGGATGTGGCGGACGCTGTGCAGTCGCTGTTCCATGTGTTCCAGGGCTTGGCCGGCGTTGCTGAGGGCCACTTGGGCTTGGTGGGCCAGCTCCAGCAATTCTCCCGGCGCGGTGTCGCGGGCGTTGGTCTCCGTCAGAGCCGTTTCCAGGCGCTGCAGATGTCGTTGGGCCTGCTGAAGGCGGACAGTAAGGGAGCGAGATCCGCCCTCTTCCTTGGCATCAGAAGCAGCCAATAACAGGGGATCACTCTCGTGCAGCAGGCGATCGCTGCGCTGAATTTCCGCCGCCGCCGTGGAGAGAGTTTCATGGGTCTCTTCCTGCAGGGCGCGGATGGCTGCCAGCAGCAAGTCCGCCAGTTGTTTTTCGCTCAGCTTGGCCGCCGTGGCCGGCAGTTGGTTGACCCCTAGCAGGGCCAGTTCGCGGGCAACACGCCGAGGTTGCATTGCAGAATACCCATGGTTTTGAACAACTGCCCCATCGGGCTTAGCCATGCTAGCAGGCTGCCGCGGGGCAAGGAAGAACCAGAGGCCTCGCTGTCAACTCGCTTCGGAAGGGCGGCTTAACACGCGAAACGCCAAAGATGCACTCTGCTCTTTGCCATAGGGGGATTGGCTGGAGACCGAGAGGGTGAGCCGCCGTTTGCTGCGAGTGATGCCCACGTATAGCAGCCGCAACCGCTCTGCCGCCAAGTCTAGAAAGGCCTGTTCGGTAGGAGAGTTGGCCTGCAGCTCCCAATACCTTCTGGGGCTGAGCTGTCGCAACTGGGCCAGGGCCTCTGCTTTCATGTCTACATCTTCCAAAAACTTCAGCCCCACCGGTCGCTCCCCGTGCTGGGCGGGAAACTCGTAGGCCGACACCTGGGGGATGAACACCTGATCCCATTCCAGCCCCTTGGCACGGTGCAGCGTGGCGACGGTGATGCTGCCCGGCTCGGGGTCGAAGGCAAAGATCTCCGAGGGCAGGTTGTTAAGGTGGCGATCCAGAATCACCTGAAATTCTTGGGCAATCTCCTGCCAATCGACCTCAGGCAGGGATCCCAGCACCTGCTCCAACTGGTCGATGACGTAGTGACCTACAAACAGTTCTTCCGGCTTGCGGTAGAGGCTTTGGACAATCACATTCAGCGCCTCTGCCCAGGGAGAACGCCCGGCCCGTAGCCAACTGGCTAGGGTACACAGCAGCCGGCCTAAGCTTTGCCAAGAGGGGCTATCCGGCAAAGTAGGGGCTTCCCCAAACTGGGGAAACAGCAGCCGCTCCGGCAGCGAGGCGCGGATCCAGTTCAACATCGGCCCCAGCTCCAGGCGCGGGATCCCGGCCCAGTCGGCCAGGTGATCCACAGCAGCGGCCAGGCGAGCGGGGACAGTGGGCTGGGCCAACCAGTCGATTATTCCCTTGAGTTGCAGCAACACCCGCCGCTGGCTGGGGTTGCCCCGCAACAGATCGATCACCCGCTCCGCCCCCAGTTCCCGCAGATAGTCGAGGGCCTTGCCCCCCAGCTCATTGGTGGTGACCAGAATGGCCACCGTCTGGTCGGGGAAGGCTTGGGCGGCTGCCAGGGCCCACCGTGTTACCTCCTGCAATTCCTCTTCCGGCGATCCGGCTACCCGGCGAAACTCCACCTGACCCTCGCTGGCCGGGGGATTCTGGCCGCCAGCGGTGGCCGGACGAATGTGCTGGGGAGCCAGGGCGGTGCGCAGGGCCGGGATGGGGTGCTTCTGGTTCACCCAGTCCACCAGGCGGTTGGCCAACTCGAGGATCTGGGGGGCGCTGCGGCTGGACTCTTCTAAGACTACTCGGGGATTGGCCTGACAAAAGGCGCGAAACAGCCGTGGCTCGGCGGTGGTGAAGGTGCCCATGATGCTTTGGTTGGGATCCCCCACCCGCACCAGGTTGCCGGCGCGCTGGCTGAGCAACCGCAGCAGCTCTTCCTGCAGGGGGGAGCTGTCCTGGGCCTCGTCCTCGAACAGGTAGTCGTACCAGCTTTGCACCTGCTGCCGCAGCACAGGGTCGCGCTCGATCAGCTCCACCGCCTGCCAGCCCAGGTCGTCGTAGTCCAGCTTGCCCAGGCGACGCAGCTCCGCCTGGTAGGCGGCATAGAGGGGGGCGGCCCAGCCCAGATAGCCCTCCCTGTCGGCAGGGATCTGCTCCGGCCCCAGACGCAGATTCTTGGCCGTGCTGATCACCGCCTGCACCATCTGCTGGAAGCTACGCCGAAACCGCGTCCGGTTTCGAACCACCTTCTGGTGGGAATCGTCGGGGGGAATCAGCGGCTCCCAGAGGTGGGTGTGGTGGGCGAGCCAGGCGCGGCAGAGACGGCTGAGCAGGCGCTCCTGTTCATATCCCTCCAGGATGGACAGCTCTTCCCAAAGGCCAGGGGCCTCCCGCAACACCCGCAGCGATAGCGAATGCAAGGTAAAAGCTTGGGTAAAACGCTCCGGATAGCCCGCCTCTTGCAGGCGTTGGTTGATGCGGCTGATCAGATTGCCCCGCGCCGACCGCATGTAGGTGAACACCCCGATGCGCTCCGGCGGGATCCCTCGATTCAGGATGAGGTCGGCAATCAGCAGCTCCAGGATGAACGTCTTGCCGCTCCCCGGGACTGCCGCGATCCCCAGAGGTCCCGAACGATACGCCAATGCCCGTTGCTGTTCTGGACGCAGCGTGACTTGGGGAAAAGGAGAAGCAGCCAAACCCACCATCGGCTCCCTGCCTAGTTGAGAATAAAAGTCTCGATGGCCACCGCCACCCCATCTTCGCTGACGGGGGGAGCCACCCAATCGGCGTGGGGCAGCAGAGCCGGCGAGGCATTCCCCATCGCTACCCCGATCCCCGCATACCGCAGCATCTCGATGTCATTGTCGCCATCGCCGATGGCCATCACCTGCTCCGCCGACACCCCCAGCAGCTCTTCTGCCAGAAAACGAACGGCATTGCCCTTATTCACCGCCGGATGGGCGGCCTCCAAAAAAATCGGCTCCGAGCGAGTGAGGTAGAGCTGCTCAGGAGAATACTGCCGCCGCAGGGATCCCTGTAATGCCTGCAAAAACTCCGTATCTTCACAAACAGCCAGGATCTTGGTGGGGCTTTGCCCATATTGGGCGGGGGAAAGCATCTGGAGCGGCACCTGGGAGCGTTCGGCATAGGCTTGGCTGAGGGGGCTGAGCTCTCGCACATAGAGCTGGTCATCGATGTAGAGGTGCACCCCCACCGGCTGATCCTGCAGCACCTGCAACAGCTCCTCCGTCAGCCGCCAGTCCAGGCTCCAGTGTTTTAAGGTTTTTTGGCTGTCGGGATCGCGAATGAGCGCCCCCTGATAGCTGCAGAGGGGCATATCGGCCCCAATGGCGTGGTGAAACCGCTCGGCAGAGCGATGCATCCGACCCGTCGCAATCGCCACCCGCACACCTGCGGCTTTGGCTTTTTGAATGGCCCGCTGCACCGGCTCCGAAACCTGGTTGGAAGGCCCGGCAATCGTGCCATCGATGTCCACCACCAACAGCCGAACGTCCCTCCGGGATCCCCCTTCCTTTTTTTGCTCTTGGATTTGAGCCTCTGCTCCGGTTTGCATTGCCCCTCCTCCTGGCAACCTCCCAGACCCTAACACGACTGCGGTCGGCTCCGTCGATAGTCTCAATAGGCCAGATTGAAGTGATCCTGAGTTGGATGCTGAGAGGTCAATCGACGGGGATTAGCAATGGTTCAAATGGCCGGTTAAAGGGTTCGGATCCCTGCCCTCTGCTGTTTAAGGAAAGAGCATACAATTGAGGAAGACTAGCCCCGTGATGGACAGAAATACCGTGAACATGCTGAAACGAATTGGTCGCGTCTGCCGGCCTTTGCTAGCCGTTGCCCTGGCCTTGATCTTGGCTTTGGCCCCCGTGAGCGCCGTCTGGGCCCGCAGTGGTGGTCGTATTGGGGGCGGCTCTTTCCGGTCTCCGACGTTCTCTGCGCCCCGCTCCATTGGCCCTCGCTCGGCTCCGGTGTACCCCAGCTATGGGGGTGGGTTCGGGTTCCCCCTGGTGGTGCCCTTTTTCTGGGGGGGCGGTGGCGGCCTGCTGACACTGCTGCTCTTGATTGGGGCCGGCAGCTTTTTGGTGCGCAGCCTGCGCTCGGCTGTTTCCGAAGATGGAGAGGACGGGGTTGGCGACCCGCTGGTAACCGTGGCCCAGGTGAAAGTGGGCCTGCTGGCCAGCGCCCGGCAACTGCAAAAGGAGATCAACGCTCTGGCTCTGGAATCAGACACCCAGTCGCCGGAGGGGCTGAGCCAACTGTTGCAGAATGTCAGTCTGAGCCTGATGCGCTACAGCGACTACTGGGCCTACGGCCATGCCCAGGTGGAGAAGCTGCCCCTCCCCCGCGCCGAATCCCTGTTCTACCAAGCCTCTTTGCAAGAGCGCAGCAAGTTTAGCGCCGAAACCCTCACCAACCGCAATAACCAAATCCAACAGGTTCCCCAAGCGGCGCTGAAGCGCGCTGCTGCTGGGATCCCGGACGTGGGCGAATACCTGGTGGTAACTCTATTGGTTGCGTATCGTGGCAACTTGGGTACACTACCTGTAGTTAATTCCGTGGCGGAGCTGCGGCAGTGTCTGATGCAGTTGGCTGCCATCCCGGCCGAGCGGATTGTGGCCATCGAGGTGCTGTGGACGCCGCAGTTGGAGGGAGACACCCTGTCGGCGGAGGCGCTGTTGACCGAGTACCCGGAAATGCGGCTCCTGTGAGGGAGCTGGGCTGAGGAGACGGCAACAGTCGGCTGAGTGTCTCAACGCCTCGGGATCCCCACCGTGAGGCCAGAGAGGTTCTATGTCCGGGTTGGATACTTCAGCAGCCAGGGGCCGTCGTTCTCCTTGGGTATGGTCTGGCCAAGTGAGGCAGGCAGATTCTCTGTTTGATGAGCTGTTTGGGGATCTGGAGCACAGCCTTGAGGCAGAGGGAGCGGAGGAGTATCCCTATTTGGGTACGCGCCCCCCGTTGCTTTCCCGCCGTTCTTCGGCTGGCGGCGGACTGCTGCTGGGTTTAGCTTTGGCGGCCACGCTGGTGGCGGGGCTGGCTTTTTGGATGACTCCGCGCCCGCGATCAGGGGTTTTCTCACAGGCCGATCCACCTCGGCAAAGGGATCCCGATCTCGTCGAGGCGCTTGGGCCTGCCTATTCCGCTTCCCTGCCAGCCCAAGAGCCGTCCTCGGCTTCAGAGGAGGAAGGTCGCCTGGATCTGCCTGAAAAGGTTATCTCTCAGGAGCCCAGCGGAGAGGTCGTGGCCAAGCCGGCGGCGAGAACGATCCCTGCAGCGGCAGCCAGCGCTCCTCCTGCCGCTCGAAGGTCTGCTCCGCCGGCGCGGATCCCGCCTCAACCGCCGCCCCAGATGAAGTTGGTGGGGTTGATCCACGATCCGGGTGCCCCTAAAGCCTTGATCTTGGTGGACAACGTGGTGCGGCAGGTGCCGGTCGGCCAGGCGGTGAAGGGAGAGTGGCGAGTCATCTCCATCAGCCCCTACGGGGTGGGCGTGAGCAACGGCGTTCGCAGCGTTACCTTGCAGTTGGGGTTGTCGCAACGGATCTAGATATCTCTCTTTTGTCTGGAGAGGGATCCCCGTGGAAGGTTGGATCGATAAAGAAAAAGGGAGAAGGGGCAGATGAAATTCGCCAAGCTGGGGCGAATGAGCCGCGGCAGAGTGGGATTGGGCTTAGCTTTGGGGTACCTCTGTCTCGGTCTGTTCGCTTGTCGCAGTGCGCCCCCCTCTTCTGGCTCTCCATCTGGGATCCCGCCGGCCTACGCCCATCGCCCGCAACTGCAAGGGAAGGCAGTGGTGGAGCTAGAGGTGCAAACTGCTGAAGGAGTGGGCAAGGTCCTCTTGGAGATCCGCGGAGAGGAGGCGCCCCTTACCGCCGGCCAGTTTGTGGATTTGGTGCAGCGGGGCTTTTACAACGGTCTCACCTTCCATCGGGTGGAGAAAGATCCCCAGCCCTTTGTGGTGCAGGGCGGGGATCCGCGGGGAGATGGCACCGGCGGCGCCCCAGAGCCGGGCAGCAACCGCTTGCGCACCATCCCTCTGGAGATCCAGGTGCGCGGAGAGCCTCACCCCCGCTACAACACGTTGATCGAGGATCCCATCGCCCTGAGCAAGCTGGCCTTGCCCCATCGCTTGGGGGCGGTGGCCATGGCCCGTTCCAGCCCTCTCGACTCGGCTTCTTCCCAGTTTTATATCGCCCTCTCTGCTCTGCCGATCCTGGATGGGCGCTATGCCGTGTTCGGCTATGTCACCAGTGGCATGGAGTGGGTGGAGCGCCTGCAGGTGGGGGATGTGATCCGCTCGGCGCGGGTGCTGGAAGGAGCGGACTTGCTCAGGTATCCAGCAGGAGCAGATCAGACGGCGGCCCCCGGCGGTTTATGATAGGCAGCAGCTCTGCTGCTGGTTCGGCTGTCGTGGCTTGGGGAGGGGAGAGTTTTGTGCTCGCCCTCTCCACCAACCTGTGGGCGCCTTTTCATGCATGAAGACGCTTTTTCTCCTCTTGAACCCCTAGACGAGCTGCCACCTCACTCGCCGCCGGAGGTGGATGTGGAGCGGATGCTGCAGCAGTTGCAGGATCCGGATCCCCGTTTGCGGATGCAGGCGGCCCGCGCCTTCTGTGAGATCGAAGAACCCCGCGCCATCCCGCGCCTGTTGGCTTTGCTCAGGGATCCCTGCCCGTTGGTGCGGGTGGGAGCGGCCTATGCCCTGGGTCGCAATCCGGATCCCGCTGAGGTGGAGGTGCTGATCGACAGCTTGCGCCGGGATTGGAATGGCTATGTGCGCAAAGGCCTGGTGTGGGCCCTGGGCAATGCTAAGGATCCCCGCGCCTATCCGGTGTTGCTGGAAGTGTTGGCCGAAGATATCGCGGCAGTGCGGCTTTGGGCGGCCAGCGCCCTCGGACAATTGGCCCAAGCTCAGGTGTTGTCCGGCCCGGCTCTGCAGGAGGTAGCGGCAGCCCTCTGTCGGGGTTTGGCCCACGATCCGGTGGCGGCAGTCCGCGGCAACTGTGCCTGGAGCCTGGGGATCTTCGGGCAACAGGTGAGACTGGCTCTCGAGGATCCCACCGTTTACGCGATGTTGAAAAGGCAATTGCTGACAAGCGCCAGCCGCGATCCCGATTGGGGAGTGCGGGACGATGCGCGGCTTGCCCTCCTAAAATTAGCGGATCCCGACTTGCCGGAGCAAGCGGATAACCTTAAGTAAACTACCCGACACGACTACCCCCGGCCCCTCTCCCTCAGGGAGTCAGCCCAAGCCCTCCGCGCCGCTAACGCGACCACCCCCAGCCCCTCTCCCTCAGGGAGTCAGCCCTCACCCCCAGCCCCTCTCCCTCAGGGAGAGGGGAGTTAGGGATCGAGGCAACGAACGGTTTCATTGCCATTGGAAACGACTGTAACTGGGCGGCGGCTTCAGCGAACCAGATCGAGCAGCCAGGCAAAGTAGAAGCGGCTTTGAATGGTTTGCCGTTGTTGCACTTTCCAGCCCCACTCGGCAAGGTGGCCCACCAGCGTCGCCTCGCGGTGCTGATAGGCGCGGGTGGTCTTGCTGGGGCCGGGGAAAAACTCCCCCACTTTCTTCAGCAGCGTCAGCCAGGGAGTTTTGGGAGCAAAGCTGAAGAGCAGACGAGACTTGGCCAGTCCGGTCAGGTGCCTGAGCATGCGCAGGGCGTCGGCTTCGGGATAGTGGATCATCACATCCAGGCAGACGACGACATCGTACTCCCCTGTCAGTTCCTCCAAATCCAAAACCTGAAACTGGGGGTTGTCTGTGGATCCCAGCTCCATCTGTTGGCGGCGACGCGCTTCGTTGACCATTTGCTCGGAAATGTCGCTGGCGAACACCTGCGCCCCGCAGGCGGCCAAAGGCAAGCTAAGGCTGCCCACCCCACAGCCGGCATCGCAAATGCGCAAACCGGAGGGATCCCCCAGCCATTGCAACACCGTCTCGACCGTGCGGGCATGGCCCAGTCGAATATCTTTTTGGACGAAATTGACTTCCTCGTTGCCGTAAATGCGGCGCCAGCGCTCGAAGCCGACCGTGTTGAAATAGTTGCGGACGATGGCTTTTTCTTGCATAAGACTGCTAGTTGTATGCCGGGATCTGCCGGGGAATCACTCCTGGGCGGGCAGATTGGGGATGCGGATTACATTTTACCCCGAAGCCGCTGCCGTCACTCCCAGCGCCTGTCCCATGCCTGTATTAGAATTAGCTTGCCTTCACCGGAATAAAACTCAATGACGGAAGCTGAGATTGCCCAGGCGTTGCAGGCCAGCTTGGCTGTCCCTGTCAAAATTGCCGTCAAACGTCGCCAGGGCCATTTGCACGTTCTCCTCAACCGCTCCCCGCAAACCCAGCTCGACTACCCCCATCTCACCCAACAGGTGCGAGCCGCGCTGGAGGCATTTGGCCCATCCGGCCTGGAGCAGGTGACGGTCTATGGACGCACCTCGGGACATTCCGAATACGAGTGGCAGCAAACCGAGCCGCTGCGGGATCCTCTCTTGGGCGCTGAGGAGACTACGCTCGTGCTGGAAAAGCAAGGCAATCGGCTGCTGCAGGATCTGACGCTGGTTGCTCCCGATTCCGCCGGCCCCCAGCCTGAGCCCAAAGAAAAGGATCCCGGCAAGAAAGCTGCTGGCAAAGGCGGATCCCCTATTGCCTGGCTGTGGCCGGCAGTGCTGATGGTCGGGATGGGGGTGGCGGTTTTGCTCCTTTTCTTTCTCTAGAAAGCAGCCTGGCTGGGGATCAAGCCGGCTGTGGTGAAGGCCGGGATCCAGACGGGGCTGGGCGAGTCGAAGCCGCCCTTTGCAGGGCATCCTGCAGCATCCGCTCCACCAGCTCCGTAAACGTCCACCCCAGCGCCGCTGCCGCATCAGGGCAAAGCGAAGTGGGGGTCATGCCGGGCAACGTATTCACCTCCAGCACCCAGGGGTTCTCGTCGGCATCCACCCGCAGATCCACCCGCGCCAGGCCCTCACATCCCAACACCTGATAGGCCCTCAGCCCTGCCGCCTCGCAGCGGGCCAATCCTGACCCCGTGAGGGAACAGGGGATCAAATGCCGCGAGCCGCCGGGGGCATACTTGGCTTCGTAATCGTAAAAATCCCCCTGAGCGGGGATGATCTCAATCGCCGGGAAAACCTGGCCGGAGAGGATGGAGAGGGTGATCTCTTTGCCGGGAATGTAGCGCTCCAGGAAAACCCGCGAGGAGACCGAGCTGGCCAACTCCAGCCCCTGAGCAAATGACCTCTCATCCTGGACAATGCTGATCCCCACCGTCGAGCCGTTGTTGCTGGGCTTCACCACCAGCGGGGATCCCAAGTGCGCCACGCACTCGGCCCAGGAGAGCGGTTGCGCTTCATCCCAGACCAGCCACTCAGGGGTGGGGATCCCTGCGCCGCGAAAGATCTGCTTGGACACCAGCTTGTCCATGGCCAGAGCGCTGGCCAACGGCCCGGATCCCTGGTAGGGCAGGCCCAGCCACTCCAGCATCCCCTGCACCACCCCATCCTCGCCGCCGGGGCCGTGCAGGGCAATCCAGACGAAGTCGCAGCCGGCCTGCCGTTCCTGCCAAAGGCGCAGCGGCAGATCCTCCTCCGGGTCGATCAGCTTCACCCGATGGCCCAAATCTTCCAAAGCCCGCTTACAGGCTTTGCCCGTTACCCAAGAAACCTGACGTTCTGCCGAACGACCCCCTGCCAAGACAACAATGTTCATGGCTTAACCCCAAAGCACTCCCCACTCTCAGCAACCGGCACCAGGATAGCCGCATCCCCTTACTCTAACCTACGAAGGAGGGCGGCGGCGGCGCAAAAACTCGGGAATGTCCAAGCCCCCGGAAGCAGGGGGCTCAGGCTCAGGGGGCTGCCGAGGCGATGGCTCAGGGCTAGGAAAGGTGGGCTTGCGCATCCCCACCCCCACCTTGTTGGCGACAGAGGCTTTGGGTGCAGAAGCGCTGGCGGCGGCCCGCGATCCGTCAAAACCAGTGGCGATGACGGTGATGCGCACCTCCCCTTGCATACGCTCGTCTTGCACGGTGCCGAAGATGATGTTGGCTTCTGGATCCACTGCCTCGGCGATGATCTCAGCCGCTACCGTGACCTCGTGCAATGACAGATCCAGCCCGCCGGTGATGTTAAAGAGCACGCCCTTGGCCCCCTCAATGGAAGTTTCCAGTAGGGGAGAAGACACGGCGGTAATGGCGGCTTCGCGGGCGCGGGACTTGCCGGATCCCATGCCAATGCCCATCAGGGCGGTGCCAGCATCGGCCATCACGCTGCGCACATCGGCAAAATCCACGTTGATCATGCCGGGGATGAGGATGATGTCGGAGATGCCCTGCACCCCCTGACGCAAGACATCGTCCGCGACGCGAAAAGCCTCGTGCACAGGAGTTTGCTCGGAGATCACCAAGAGCAGCTTGTCGTTGGGGATCACGATCAGGGTATCGACCGCCTCCTGCAGCGCTTGGATCCCTTCTTCAGCCTGCTTGGTGCGCCGCTTGCCCTCAAAAGAAAAAGGCCGCGTCACCACCCCCACCGTCAGGGCGCCGCTGGCCTTGGCAATCTGGGCAACCACAGGCGCTCCCCCTGTCCCTGTGCCCCCTCCCATGCCGGCGGCGATAAAGACCAAATCTGCCCCTTTGAGAGCTGCTGCAATTTCTTCGCTGGACTCTTCGGCGGCTTTCTGACCAATGGCCGGGTTGCCGCCTGCCCCCAGCCCGCGGGTTAACTTTTGCCCGATTTGCAGACGGCTCACCGTTGATGTCGAGCACTGCGCAAGGGCCTGAGCATCCGTGTTGATACTCCAAAACTCAACACCCTTGAGGTTGCTGGCCGCCATCCGACTGACCGCGTTGCCACCTCCCCCCCCTACGCCCACCACCTTAATTTTCGCGGCATTGCTCGGCATGTTCTCCTCTGGATGATCCGCCGCCTTGGTCTGGGCTCCGTTTCTCTCGTACTCGACCTGAGAGTCCTCCCCCACGTAGCGCTCACTCCAGGGGGAAGGCGTTGACTGGGCTCGCTCCAAGCCTTGCCCAGGATTGGGGGGATGGAAGTCCGACCAATTGTTGGATGGCATGTCAGCCCTCAAGATAGCTTAATTCTGGCAAATATTGTATTGAACATGCTAGCTGATTTAATATAAGTCAACTCTCCCCCGATGCCAACGGTGAAGACGTTTGTGGATCTTCTAGGCGGATGCGGCTTTCGTACTTTGCCTATGAATCTTCTCTCGCAGTTAAGCTTCCTCTTTTGTACAAGCGAGGTTCCTATCGAAGGGCATGTATTCCCGAACACCTAGTAGGTAGAGCCCAAATTAGGGCAAACTGTTGCCCCCAGCGCGCTTCGGTCAGAGCCGAGCTTGCGCTTGCCTAAAAGCTAACCTTGCGTTTTCTTTTCAGAGTATTCGATAATACTCACCCCTCCCAATTAGAGCCTGGCAGACCAATCGCCAATTTTTGCCGATTTTTAATGCTGAGGTTTGGGTATTCTGCAAACTACCCGAAGGCTTCCGCGCCGAAAGAGTCAGTGGGGGGGTTGCCGTCAGGGATCCGCCCATAGGCTTAGAGCGGCTGCAAATGGATCTCCGCGTTCAGCCGCTGGGGCAGGGAAATTTTAAACACGTCCCCCTGATCCATTTCCTGGGCCGTCGTCATGCTGGCCAGGGCCTCTACCACTTCTTCGGAGTTGGCGGTCAGCACGACAACGGGGCGCTCGCCGGCGACGGGGAAATCGTGCCAGGTGCCGCGGTGCAGCAGCAGCCCGTGCCCAGGGGGGAATCGCAGGGCTTGCACTTTGTCGAGATCGGGGAGGGTTTTGGGATGGTTGGGGGGAGCCATCACCATGATGAACGGCTCCTGCCCCAGGCCGACAAACAACTGGGTCATGCGCAGGTGGCGCTCCAACCAGAGCACAGGCGGGTAGCCGGGCAGGATCTTAGCAGTACGGATAACGGCCTTGCCGGTGTATTGAAAGTCAATGTTCTGCCCTTCTAAAACACGCCCCTGATAAAAAGGGATCCCCAACCCGGGATGGGCTACATCGTCCCCCAGCAGTTGGCCAAAGGGCCGCACATTTTCAGGGGTTGCCTCCACAATCGGCACCCGGACAACGGTGGTGGCAGTTGTGCTCATGGTTCTTGCTCTTTGTTCGCTTCAGAGTCCATTTAACTGGCCATCTTAATAAAAGCGACAGGTAAAGAAACGGTTTTCCCAGTAACGGTCTGGGCTTCCTCAGTTCCTGTTTATTTTTTGGGGCCTTGCGAGTTAAGCCACCGCTCGATGATGTGGTGAATTTGCCGGGCGGCAGTGCCGTCGCCGAAGGGGTTTTGGGCTTGAGCCATGCGGGCATAGGCCTGGGGATCCGTGAGCAATTCTCGGGCCGCCTGCAGGATTTTTTCGGGGTGGGTGCCCACCAGGCGGGCGGTGCCGGCGGCAACGGCTTCCGGGCGTTCGGTGGTTTGCCGCAGCACCAGCACCGGTTTGCCCAAAGCTGGCGCCTCTTCTTGAATGCCGCCGGAGTCGCTGAGAATGAAGGTGCAGCGCTGCATGGCGCTCACCCAGCAGGGATAGTCCAAGGGATCGGTGAGAAAAACCCGCTCCCGGGATCCCAACAGGGCCTGCAGGGGATCCCGCACCACCGGGTTGGGGTGGAGGGGCAACAGAAGGGCGGTATCGGGGAACTCGGCCAAAAGTTGCAGCAGGGCCTTGGCGATGGTTGTGAGGGGATCCCCCCAGTTTTCCCGCCGGTGCACGGTAACCAACAAAACCCGATAGCGCTCCCAGTCCAGGCCAGGGATGGGACAGGGGAGCCCGAGGGAGGCCACCTGCAGCAGGGCATCGATGACGGTGTTGCCGGTGCAGTAAATGGAGCCGACCACGTGGCTGCGCTTAAGGTTCTCCACCGCCTGGGGGGTGGGGGCAAAGTGCAGGCTGGCCAACTGGGAGATGAGGCGGCGATTGGCCTCTTCGGGGAAAGGATGGTAGAGATCATCCGTGCGCAGGCCGGCTTCCACATGCCCCACCGGGATGCGTTGATAGAAAGCGGCCAGAGCAGCAGCGAAGGCGGTGGTGGTGTCGCCCTGCACCAGAACCAGTTGGGGCTGGCGCTCCTGAAAATAAGGCTCAAGGCCGCGCAGGGTGGCTTCGGTGATATCGGTCAGGCTTTGGCGGGGACGCATGATCCCTAGATCCCGATCCGCCTGCAGGCCAAAAAGTTGCATCACCTGATCCACCATCTCCCGGTGTTGCCCGGTCAAGATTACCTCGGTGCGCAGATGGGGACTGGTGCGCAGGGCTTGGATCACCGGGGCCAGCTTGATGGCTTCGGGCCGCGTGCCCAAGATCACAGAAACCAGGGGAAGGGTGGCCATAGGTTTATGGGCAGCGGTTTCCCCAAGCTCACAAGCCGCCAGGATAGGGATTTTGCTCAGTCAGGCTGGGAGCAGAACCCGGAAGAGGTTGTGCTCTCTTGTTCACTTACCCCGATCTTAGCTCCCCAGCCACTCCGCTGATCGTTCACCGGATATGCCGGACAGAAAAAGGTTGACGGGATCCCCCTCCGGCAACTAGCCTAAAAAGGGCTGAAGAGATCCTCTTCAGGCTGTCCGGGTTGTTCCGGTTCAACTTTCTTGGAGGAAAACGTTCAACACCATGGACGCTTCTGGCAGTTGTAGCACTGGCCGGCAAGGATCGCTCTTCGGGGATCAAATCCTTGGAGACCTACATCCTACTGGTGTCTTCCTTTTTCCCGCTGACAGCTTCAGTCGTCGCTTGAGAGGATCCCGTTTCGCCAACGCGAAGGGGCAGGAGAGCTTTCTCAAATAGCTTCTGGCTTGGGTGGCTCTCTCGGTCGGCGACGAACAGATAGGCTGAGCAGAGCTCGACCTGAGCATCGGAAAAGGGAAAATCAGGAGTGCTTCAAAGGGGACTTCCCCTGGCTTTGGCTTTTGTAGGTGTTCGTGGGCCAGGGGATCCCTTTTATCGACTTGGGCTTTTGGGCTTCGAGTCGGGTCTAAGGTTTTGTGAGGCGTTCAGCTTCAGGGCTCCCATGAGCTTTGGAGCACGAGTTGGCCGTTGCCCTCCGGGTCTTTTATCCGGCTAACTTCAACCTTCGGAGGTTTGTTATGCGGCAAAACATGCTTCGCGATCTTCTCTCTCCCGCCTCTTTGGAAGCCGCCAAGCGAGCGGCCAATCGTGCCCCTATTGCCGAGCTGGTGCAGCAGTTAATGGAGATTTCTCCACGGCAGCGGGTTTTGGCTTTTCGCCTGTTGGAAAAAGACAAAGCTATGGCGGTATTTGAGTATCTGCGGCCCGAAGAACAGGCCGATCTCATCCGCAGCATGGAAGACCCAGAGGTGATCCGGCTGGTGGAAGCCCTACCCCCAGACGAGCGGGTGCGTCTATTTGAGGAGCTGCCGGCCAAAGTTACCAAGCGGCTGATCGCCAACCTCAGCCCAGAAGCCCGTGAAGCCGTGAATATCCTGCTGAACTACCCGGAGCGCAGTGCCGGTCGGCTGATGAACCTGCGCTACTTGGCGGTGCGCGATACCCTCACCGTCGGGGCGGCTTTGGCCAGCGTGCGCGACTCCCAACTGGGGGACGACGAGCTGGATGTCATCTTTGCGGTCGATGACCAGCGGTTCTACAAAGGTCTGGTGCGCACCGTGCGGCTGGTGAAAGTGGATCCCGACCTACCCATTCGGGAGCTGATCGAAGGATCGGATATTGTTGCTCGGGTTACCGATCGAGATTTGCAAGCAGCCCGCCTGCTTAAGGATTCCGGCTTGCCGGCCATTCCGGTGGTAGACAGCGAAGGGCGCTTGGTGGGGGATATCACCTTTGAGGATGTGATCAACTTGGTGGAAGAGGAGGCTACGGATGCGGCTTTGGCCCAGGCCGGGGTGGCTAGCTTGCTCAGCCGCGATAAGGTGTGGAGCGAGCGGCTGGTCAAGGGATCCCGCTGGTATTCTGTGCGTTTGCGCCTCACTTTTTTGATCATCACCCTGATCGGCGGCATGTTGGTGGGGGGAGTGATTGAAACCTTTGAGGAAGTGTTGCAGGCAGTTACAGCGGCGGCTGTTTTCATCCCGGTGATCATGGATATGGGCGGCAATGTTGGCACCCAATCCACCACCATCTTTGCCCGTGGTCTCGCCTGGGGCCATATCAACGTGAAGCAGTTTCTTGGCTACTTGCTGCGAGAAGCCAGTATTGGCGGCATTATTGGTGTCATTCTAGGGGTTGCGGCTGGGGTGATTGCTTACTTCTGGCAGGGAGCACCCAATGGGATCCCACAGTTGGGTCTCGCAGTGGGCCTATCTATGGCCATTGTGTTGACTTTGGGAGCTTTTCTGGGAGCGATTCTGCCCTGGATCCTCTTAAAGCTGGGCTTTGACCACGCTCCCGGGGCAGACCCTTTCATCACCACCATCAAAGACTTCACCGGGCTCTGGGTGTATTTCACCCTGGTAGCTTGGCTGGTCGGCGTTGAAGTCGAGCTCTGAGGCCGCTCTTTTCCCCTTGCAGTCCAACTTCGGCTCCCAGGCTACCCCCGGCCTGGGGGAGCTGGTTTGAGATTGAATCCGATTATTCGTTCAGGAGGTGTGCCATGACCTTGAAAGCTCCTTCCACCACAGCTCAGCTCCGGTTGCTGCTGCAGCGCTACGCCCATCGAGTCAGCATAACCTGCGCTTTAGAAACAGGTGGTAAGCTGGCCCCAGAAGTGGCCTTTGCTCAACTGGAAACCCTCTGGCAGGCTCTGGAACAGGCGGCCAAAGCCCTTGGGATCCCAGATGTAGCCGACTAGCCCTCACTCCTCCACGAGAACTGGAGCCTGACCTATGACCTGGATCGACTTCACCTTCCGCCTAACGGTTGCTTTTATTTTGGGATCCCTCATCGGGTTGGAGCGACAGTGGCGGCAGCGCATGGCCGGCCTGCGCACCAACACCTTGGTGGCCACCGGTTCAGCCTTGTTTGTCATGCTCTCAGTTCTCACTCCTGATGAAAGCAGCCCGACCCGCATTGCTGCCCAGGTGGTGTCGGGGATCGGCTTTTTGGCCGGGGGCGTCATCCTCAAAGAAGGGGCCAGCGTGCGCGGCTTGAACACCGCTGCCACCATCTGGTGTGCGGCTGCCGTGGGAGCCTTTGCCGGGGCGGGGTATATTCCCCAAGCCGCTATTGGGGCAGGAGCTGTGCTGATTTCCAATATTCTGCTGCGCCCCCTGGGCTACCGCATCAACCAGCAGCCCCTCAAAGGCACAGAACTGGAACTGGTCTATGAGTGTTCATTTATTTGCAAAAGCCATGCGGAAGCCCACCTGCGCGCTCTGCTGCTGCAGGGCATAGCCCCTTCCCATCTCAAATTGCGAGCTCTCTACAGCGAAGATCTGGAGAACAAGCCCGACCTCGTTAAAGTCGAAGCGGAGCTGGTTACTCAAACCCGCGATGACCAGGCTCTAGAACAGGTTGTCAGCCGCCTCAGCTTAGAGCCAGGAGTGATTACTGCCCGCTGGCGCATCATCGAACAGGAATTTGGATAATCCGAACTTTTTCTCCCGACTTCATGGAAGTTCTATAGCCAAAAGGCAGAATGTGACCAGCTCAACACAGAGCGGACCCTTGGGATATGAGGCGAGAGGAGATTTTGTAGTCCAAGCGGAAGCAGATCCTGTAGTTGTGGTTATTTCAAACCCGACTACACTCCTCGGTGCTCCGCTTCACTGACGCAACAAACTGTTTCATGACCATTTGAAATAACTACAATCGTTTACCCTAACAATTCCCAACTGGTTACCAACGCAAACAGCAGAAACAAGCCGCCCCCCACCCAATGCACAGCCCGTTCAGAGATGTGGGCTGCTAAAAAGCGACCACCCACCACCGCCAACCCCACCATCAGCCCATGGCCGAGGGTGGCCCCTGCCCAGACACTCAATCCCGGATGGGTGGCTGCTAAAGAAACGGTAGCAATCTGAGTTTTGTCCCCGAACTCGGCCAAGGCGGTCAGGCTAAAGGCCTCCCACACAACAGCCCAAGCCCCGCCGTGGCCAGCACCTTTTGCTTCGGCTTGCTCCACCAGTCTGAGGGCTTCTTCCTCTTCTTCCTTCTCCTGCTGGGGAGTCATTTGGTAAGCTTGCCAGAGCATTCTTAGTCCAAAAGCCGCGAAAACTCCAGCCGATAGCACTCGCACACCCAGGGGTGGCAGCAGCTTAAAAAGCACTTTCCCGGCCACCACCGCCAGCAAGGTCATAGCGGCCAAAGCCAGCCACGTTCCCAAAAAAACCCAGCGGCGCGGGTGGCGCATAGCCAGAATCAGGGGGGTAAAAAAGGTCTTGTCCCCAAATTCCGCTACCGTGACCAATAACAAACTGGACGCAAAACCAGCCCACATTGTTTAGCCTCCAACCTCTCTTGTGTGTGGAATTGGCTCACACCCGGAGGCGAAGGCTGGAGAAGTCAGACGGACTCACCAAGCTCACCTCCGCGTGAACTCAGTGAAAGTCTCGTCACCAAAGCAAGATCCTCTGCTTGCCTTGTCTCTTGCACCGGGCTGTTTTCAGCCAGTATGTCGATGCAGAGGGCGGTAAGCGGCCTGACTACTCCCTTTCCAGCCTGAATGGTAGCATGCTCAGCTCATCAAGAAAAGCTCTCCGTTCGCGCCCGTAGCCCTTTGGGATCCCTGACATGCCGTGCCTTGCCGATGTTGATGCTGCTTCCCGCAACTATGCAGGAGAGACAGGTTATCATGGTCACGGTTCAAGAAAAAATCAGGAGAAGACCACGTGGATGCAAAGCTAGTCTTGGTGGGGGTTGCTCTTGCCCTCTCTTTGGCAAGTTTTTACTTCGGCACCCGCAACGGCTTTTACGACACCGACAAATATCACGGCAATGGCTCCGCCCACTAGAGCTGAGCACTGGTTTTTTCTTGGTATTTTTTCATGGATCCCTTGCCCAGAAGAGCTTCCCGCCAGAATACAGGCGATGCTGGAGAGGGCTGGGTGCGGCAATATCTGTGTCAGCAAGGCTGGCAGATCCTGGCTCAGCAATGGCGCTGCCGTTGGGGTGAGTTGGATCTGGTTGCCCACAGAGCAGATGTGCTGATTTTTGTAGAAGTGAAAACCCGCAGCCCCGGTAGCTGGGATCAAGGTGGGCTTTTGGCGGTTGCGATCCCCAAGCAGCGACGCCTGATCCGAGCTGCCCAAGCCTTCTTGAGTCAGCATCCTCACTTTTGCGAATTGTCCTGCCGCTTTGATGTCGCCTTGATAGAGCGCCGGCCCTCTCAAGAAGGGGCAAGCTATGTGTTGGTTGATTACCTGGAAGCAGCTTTTGAGATTTTTTGAGGCCAACTCACCTTGCTTGTCAAGACTACCGGCCTCAATAGGATCATCCAAGTGGCTGATGTGTGGCGGCCCTGGCCTATTTTTTTCTGGCCAGGAAGATCATGGTTAGTTAGACCGCGAAAAGAGAGTCTTCCCCCGGATCCCTTTCCGTTCGCGCTAGCGGGCCGTAGGCCTTGGATGGGATACAAGATTGGCCCAGACGACCGACCACCGAAAACAGCTCCGCTTGTTCCACTACGCCCTTGAAGCGCCCTTCTCGATCTACAACGGCGATGGGAACTTCTCGATCCCAGTAGCGAAATAGCTCCTCCAAGCTGGTGGAAGCCTGAACTTGAGGAAAGTCTGTCCGCATTGCTGTGTGGATATCTTCCTCTCCTGCCTGTAGAGCCTGTTCCAGAGACGCCGGAGATAAAACCCCCACAGGACGCCCCTGGCGATCCAATACATACAGAGTGCTGAGATCATGCTCGCGCATTTGGGCAGCCGCAGCCGAAAGAGAATGGGCTGTGAGAAAATCTACGTCGTTGCTGGCCAGAGCGGCATGGGCCAAAGCCACCTGAAGCTGTTGCGTGGGCTCAACCTGATAGCCTAGTTCCCGCAACCCCTCGTTGATGATCTCGGCCAAAAATAGCGAGTAAAAATTGGTCGAGGCAGCAGGCCGGATCACCTTACCCTCTGCCCCGGCTCTCCTCTGAGAAAAGACCGGCGATGAAGCTGGGGATCCCATTACAAAGGCCAACCCCAAACTCAACAGGACGGCAGAGCGGCCCAGCGAAAACAAACTCTTAACCATTGCCAAACAAGCTCCAAAGTGCAAGATGACACCGATGCGTCTTGGAATGCTTAACCCAGAGATTTCCAGTTTTTAACTGATTTTTAACCATCTCTTGACTTGCATTTTTGTTGATCGGCATCGCTGTGCTGAGCCGATCTTAACAGCTTTGCGATGCAGCCCTCAGACACGACAGGCAAGATTTGCATCAAGACTGTAAGCAGGAAGAATTTTTACTCAAAAGCTGGGTCTACAGCCCCGTCTTTTTGAGGATTGGGCCCATGTATGCAAAACAACCAAGTGGGGATCCCTCAGCAGCTTGAAGCACTGTCAAGTTGGGAAGGATTGGAAGCCGATCCATTCCCATTTGGGATGGCAGGATCCCCGGCTCTTTTCTGCGCGCCCAGAAGCGGCAACGGATGCGGGCTGGGTTGCGAGCTTGGCGTAGGGATCCCGTGGCTGTGCCAGAGCCTGGGGCAAGCTGGTATAAGATTTTCTTTCCCCGCCATCCCAGCTAGATAGCATGAAAGCACACGAGTTCTGGGCTCACACCGACAGCCAAGGTCAACTGATTTTGCCTGTGCAGGCGCAGGAACAATTGCCCAAAAATCAACTTGTGCGGGTGCTGGTGTTGGTGGATGAGGGGGAGCCGGCAGATTCTTCACAAGAGCAGCAGCCCACCGCCTCATCAGACGAGGAGCATCTTGGGTACGGAGACACCGTTCCCTACGACGGCATTTAAGTTCACCTGAGTTCACCTCAAAGCGCGCTGTCAACAGAGGGGATCTTGGCCGGACAGCCGCCAGCGGTTCAGGTGGGAGACGCACCGCGAGCGCTCCGGGCCGCTTCCCTCCCCTCCGCCCTCTCTCAAGGGGAGAAGGAAGTTAAGAGCTCCGCCCCGCCGCCGCGATCAGCTCTGCTTGCAACCGTTCCTGGGCCGCCTGCAAAGCCTCTGCCAGTTTCTCCGGTTGCTTGCCACCGGCTTGGGCCAAGTTGGGCCGTCCGCCGCCGCCCCCCCCGGTGAGTTTGGCGATCTCGCCGATGAAGGAGCCTGCCTTCAGGCCAAGTTGCTGCACCGCCGGGCTAAAGGCGGCCACTAGGCTGACCTTGCCGGCTTCCGGCACCGAGCCCAGCACCACCGCCCCTTGCCCCAGCTTGTGGAGCAGATGCTCGGCGGCGGTTTTGAGGGCCTCGGCGGGGGTGGATCCCAGTTCCGCCACCAAGATCTTAAGATCTCCGACGGCAGCCGCCGCGGACAACAAACGTTCGGCCTGCAGCAAAGCCAACTGGCTGCGCACCTCCTCCAGCTCTTTTTGGGCGGCCTTCAGCTCCGCCTGCAGGGCGGCGACCCGCTCCGGCAGTTCCTGGGGCTTGGCCTTGAAATGGGCGCTCAGCTCCCGCACCACCTTGTCCCGCTCGTTCAGGTATTCCAGCACCGCCGGCCCGGCCACAGCCTCGATGCGACGGATCCCGGCAGCCACCCCGGTCTCGGCGATGATCTTAAACAGGCCGATCTCGGCGGTGTTGTTGACATGGGTGCCACCACACAGCTCCATCGAAACGCCCGGAAAGTCGATCACCCGCACCTCGGCGCCGTATTTTTCCCCGAACATGGCCACGGCTCCTTTGGCTTTGGCCTCCGTTAAGGGCATGATGGCCACCTGAGCCGCATGGGCCTCGGCAATCCAGGTGTTCACCAAGTTTTCAACCTGTTCCAGCTCCGCGGGGGTGACGGGTCGGGAGAGGGTGAAATCAAAGCGCAGCCGGTCAAAGGCCACCAGGGATCCCGCCTGGCTGATGGAGGGATCGACAATTTTTTTCAGGGCTGCCTGCAGCAGGTGGGTGGCGGTGTGGTGGGCCTGGGCGCGCCGCCGACAGGCCAAGTCGATCTGAGCTTGCACCGGATCCCCCACCCGCAGGATCCCGCGTTCTACCCGGCCAAAGTGAACAAACAGATCCCCTTGCTTTTGCACATCTTCCACGCGCACCAGCAAGCCGTCGCCGGAGAGGTAGCCACGGTCGCCGATTTGCCCGCCAGATTCGGCATAGAAAGGGGTGCGATCCAAGACAATCTGCACCGCTTGCCCTGCCTCAACTTGGGGCACCGATTTTCCTTCCACCAACAGGGCCTCGACCACGCCGCGGGCAGAAGATTGGCTGTAGCCCAAAAACTCTGTTTGGCTGAGAAAATCGGCCAGCTCGTCCAGGGATCCCTGGGCCGTCAGGTCGATGGTCTGGTGGGCGGCGCGGGCCCGCTGCCGCTGTTTCTCCATCTCTTGCTCAAAGCCCTCTAGATCCACGCTGAAGCCGCGTTCCTGGGCAATTTCTTGGGTCAGCTCCAGCGGGAAGCCGTAGGTATCGAAGAGCTTGAAAGCGTCGGCACCGGAGATCTGCTTTGGCGAGCCGCCGTTGCCAGGGGAAGATTCGACGGCAGCAAACAGATCCAGCAGCAGCCGTTCCCCCCGCTC
This sequence comes from Synechococcus sp. OH20, assembly GCF_047502685.1. NCBI lineage: Bacteria > Bacillati > Cyanobacteriota > Cyanophyceae > Synechococcales > Synechococcaceae > Synechococcus > Synechococcus sp. OH20. Next base: position 64,646 of record NZ_JANSIQ010000006.1, read on the forward strand.
CAGGGTCTTGAGAAATTGCTCCTCTTCCCGCTGCAGCTCGGTTTTGATCAGGGTTTCTCGCTCCCGCACCTGAGGATAGGCAGCCTCGGCCAACTGAATCGCGGTCTCTACCACCGGAATGGTAAAAGGCTCGCCGATCCCCAAGAGCCGCCCGTGGCGCACCATCCGCCGGATCAGCCGCCGCAGCACATAGCCCCGATCCACATTGGAAGGAAGCACCCCATCGGCAATCAAATGCATCACCGCCCGCGCGTGATCCCCGATCACCTTCAGGGAGATCTGCTGCTCCGGGTCGGCCTTGGCGTAGTTCAGCCCGGCGATCCCAGCCGCCGTTTGAATGATGGGAAAGATCAAGTCGGTCTCGTAGTTGTTGGGCACCCCCTGCAACACCTGGGCCAGCCGCTCCAACCCCAGGCCGGTGTCGATGTTTTGCTTGGCCAGCGGCATCAAGTGACCCTCGCTATCCCGGTTCAGCTCCATGAACACCAGGTTGTAGATCTCCAGGAAGCGGGAGTCATCCTCCAAATCGATCCGCTCATCCCCCAGCTCCGGCTTGAAGTCGTAGTAGATCTCAGAACAAGGGCCGCAAGGGCCGGTGGGGCCGGCAGCCCAGAAATTGTCCGCCTCTCCCAGGCGCTGGATGCGGTGGGCCGGGATCCCTACTTCATCTCGCCAGAGGGCAAAAGCCTCTTCATCTTCGTGAAAGACGCTCACCACCAGCCGTTCCGGCGGCAGGCCGAACACCTCCGTCACCAGCTCCCAGGCCCAGACAATGGCCTCTTTTTTGAAGTAGTCGCCGAAGCTGAAGTTGCCCAGCATCTCGAAGAAGGTGTGGTGGCGTGCCGTTCGCCCCACATTCTCGATGTCGTTGGTGCGCACACATTTTTGGGCGGTTGTAACCCGCGGGTACTCTGGATCCCGATGTCCCAAAAAGATCGGCTTAAAGGGCAACATGCCGGCAATGGTCAGCAGCACCGTCGGATCTTCCGGCACCAGGGAAGCGCTGGGCAACACCTGATGGCCCCGCTGGGCGTAGAAGTCCAGAAACGTTTGCCGAATAGCAGCACCGGAAAGAGCTGGAAACATGACAGGGCAGAATGGGTGTATTTATCAATTCTAAGTTTTCTGCCTGCGGGGCAGTCTAGCCCTTGTTGTCTTGACCTTGTTTCCCCCGCCCTCATCCGCGGAAAACTAAGCGATTTCTCCGATTATCCCCAGGGGGGGCAGACGCTAGAATCAGCCTAGCTGAGGCAGTTGTGCAAAATTTGTTTCTCCTTGGTCTAACCTGTATGTATCTATCACAACTGGCCTGTCCAGTTCTCGGCTCTGTGTCGGTTGTCCGGATCGCCAGCCGGTAACCCCAAAGGTATGTCCAACTGCTACTGTCTTAACCCTGCCTGCTTGCAACCGGAAAACCCGGCCGACGCCTCCACCTGTGCCGCCTGTGGCCATCCCCTTCTGCTGCGCAACCGCTACCGGGCCTTCAAGCGCATCGGCCAGGGGGGATTTGGCGCTACTTTCTTGGCCCGCGATGAGGACATGCCTTCCAAACCTTGGCGGGTGATCAAGCAGTTGCGCCCGGTCGAGGGATCCCCGCAACTGGCCAAGTTGGCGGAGGAGCTGTTCAATCGCGAGGCCCAAGTGTTGGAGCGCCTCGGCGAACATTCCCAGATCCCCAAGCTCTACGCCCACTTCCAGGAAGGTGGCAAGTTCTACCTGGTGCAGGAATTTATCCAGGGCATTACCCTCTCGCAGGAAATGCGTCGCCATGGGCCCTTTTCGGAAGCACAGGCCCGGCAGGTGATGCAGGAGGTGCTGCTGATCCTCAGCTATGTCCACAGCCACAACACCGTTCACCGCGACATTAAGCCAGCCAACCTCATTCGCCGCAAGGAGGATCAGCGGCTGGTGTTGATCGACTTTGGAGCTGTGAAGGAGCTGGGGCCAGCCCAGGAGCAGACGGCGGAGGTGACTGCGATCCGCTCCCTTGGCTTTTCTCCCCCAGAGCAAGTGGCCGGCCAGGCGGTCGGTCCCTCCAGCGATCTCTACGCTCTGGCGGCTACCTGTATCAACCTGATGACGTTGCAATCTCCGGCCAGGTTTTATAACCATGGGACGGGGGAGTGGGATTGGTCGGATTGCCTACAGCTCAGCCCCGAATTCGACGCCATTTTGCACCGCATGTTGCAGCCGGCCATCAACCAGCGCTTTGCCACCGCTACCGAGGTTTTGCGGGCGTTGCAAGGGATCCCGGTGGAGAAGGTAGGCGGCCCCATCTCCCAGCCCATTGTGCTGTCCGACTCTCCCCTGTCTCCAGGCTCCTCGGTGATCTCCGGCTATTGGGCCAAGCACCGCTCCGGCGGTTTCTCGCCCACTCCTCTCCCTCAGTCCAGCGCGGGGGGAATGACGGGCGGCAGCCCGGTAGCCAGCCCCTCTGAGTGGGGGAGCAGCACCGGTTTCGCCCAAGTGAGCCGAGCCAGCAGCATCACCAGCGGCGGGCGGATCAAGCCGGCCACTCCACCGCGGATCCCTTCCATGGCGGGGGCCGATCTGCGGGGAAAGTCCTTTGCCAACCAAAACTTAGCCGGTTACGATTTGCGCCAGGCTGATCTGCGTGGAGCCGATTTCTCAGGGGCCAACTTGCAGGGGGCGGATCTGCGCGGCATCCTCTTCAACACCCCTCAACCCTATTGGCTGCAGGTTTTAGGTCGACTGTCTGGATCGGCCAAGACGTTGGGAGGGATCCTGGCGGGCTTAGGGGGGCTGCTGGGCTCGGGTATCCTGGCCTTTTTGCTGGTCCGCCTGACCACGGGTGATTTGGTTTATGCGTTGGGAGCGGCTGGGATCGCTTTTTTGGTGGCCAGCTCGGTGCTCTGGTCTGTGACCGGTAGGGTTCGTTTGGCTCGCCGTCCAGAAGACCAGAGCAAGCGCTTTACCAACTTTTGCAAAGCCGATCTGCGGGGGGCACGGATGGACGAGAAGCTGCGGAAGTTTGCCCGCCGACAGGGGGCCATCTTGAGTTGACAGGGGGTGGCAGAGCGGGGATCCGGCTTTGTGATAAGTGTCATTAAGCCGGGGAGGCCCCTCTGCGAAGGGATTGGTTGACCTGTTCTGTCAGAGCTCGGCAGGCCACGGTTTTGCCCTGCTGCCGATTCCCAACTTGGTCGTAAAAGACAATGCCATCAGCCCGGGAAAAGCCCAACGCCAAGAACAACAGCTCCAAAACCCCAAAAGACACAGTCTCCAACTCCGGCGCTCGCTCCCTCAGCTCCGCCAGGGTGGCCTGGGCGTCTTCCAGGTGGCCGAAAGCCGGGATCCACACATGGCTGACCGGTTCGCCTCCCGGCGAGGACTCTGTCTGGTCGGGCTTTTCTACCACCCGCACCGTCAGCCAGCCGCCATCGGGATAGCGCAAGGTGGTGTATTGCAGGTGATCCAGATGTTGGGCCACCTGGGTGAGCACATCCGCCACCTGTTGCATCACCGCTGCTGGGATCCCATTTTGCGGAGCGCTATCCACAAGGGCTGCGGCCTGCCCTGCCAGACTCACCACCATGATTGACAACAATCCTCATCCAGATTCAAAATAGATATTCGCAGCGATTGGGGCTGTAGTTCAATTGGTTAGAGCACCGCCCTGTCACGGCGGAAGTTGCGGGTTCGAGCCCCGTCAGCCCCGTACTCCTGAACACACTCTAACCTAGGAAGTTTCCTGCAGTCTCGTTATGGCCACGCAGCGCTGACCGCTCCCAGGCTCTTTTCCCTCGCTCGTAGGAGGGTGGCTGCATTCCCCCAAAGACCGGAAGCAGCGGGATGTTTTCCTTTGGAATGACCATGGGCAGGGAGTGTTGCAAACGGCATCGGCAATGTAGATAGGGCCATCGTAGGTATGAACTACCCCACCGCGTAGGCGGGTGGGGTTTCCCCATCCGCTTTACGGCGAGATTTTTGTCTCTTCTTCTGCCCCAGTTGCTTCATCGTTCCCGTGTACCGGGTCTGTGAAGTAGAGCTGAAGCATCCAAGACTCACGAGGCTGGTTCCCAACCCCGGTTGCTGATTAGTAGCAACGTTGTAGAAAACCATCACCGTTCCCCTGTCCCGCGGTATCGCAAACCCACAGGCAGAACAGACATGGTAACGGTTACTTAGCTCTGCCCACTCCTTGTGAACAGCACCGCACTTGGGACAGCGCTGAGACGGCTTGAGGGTTTGCGTGGGAAGAAACAAGACCAAACCGCCCTTCTGCTCAATTTTGTAGGTCAGCAGCCGGTTGAGGGTTGCAAAACCTACCGACA